>JANYFX010000114.1 GCA_025359585.1 Rhizobacter sp.
TCGAAGGCGACGAGGTCGTGCACCTTCTGCTCGATGCGATGGCCGCCGACGTGTCGTACAAGGTGATCCAGCGCGCGGTGCACATTCACCCGACCGTGAGCGAGCTGATCCCGACGCTGATGGGCTCGCTGAAGCCGCTGGCCGCGGTTGTGTGACGGTGGCTACTTCGTCGTGACCGTGTAGCTGGTGAGTCCTAGCAGCTTCTGGCTGCCGCCCGGTCGGATGAAGAACGAGATGCCGGGTCGGCCGGTCTTGATGGCCGAATCGCTGGCCCGGGCGTACTCGACTCCATTGACATAGGTGGTGATGACGCTGCCGACGATGCTCGCTTTGACGACGTCGCCGCTGCGCAGAGGCCGCCCGATCGAATCACTGCCGGTCGTTGCCTGCACCGTGAACTGACCGATCTCGCCGTTCCATCGAACGATCTGGATCTCGCCTGCCCAATTGAACAGGCATTCATAGCCCCGCGCATTGCCGGTGTCGTCGGAAGCCCGCAGCAGCAGTTCGACCTCGTGGGTCGGCCCGGGTGTAAGGCTCTCGTCACGGAACACGACCGCCTCGGCCGTCTGGTCGGCGCCGAAGGTGCCGGTGAGAAGCGAGTACGAGTCGTCATAGCCATTGGAGACACCGTTCGTGCCGAAGGCCACGCCGCCGACCGTCTGCACGTTCGTCCACGCGTTGTTCGCCCGACTCCAGGCTCCGCTTTCGGAGAGCGTCTGCTCGGTCTTGTCGAAGTTTGTCGAGTAAGTGCCGGCGACAGGTGCCGGAGCTGGTGCCGGGGCTGGTACAGGCGCTGGCGCTGGCGTCGGCGCGGGCGCAGGTGTCGGCGCTGGTGCGGGCGCTGGTGTCGGCGCGGGCGCGGGCGCAGGTGTCGGCGCGGGTGCTGCAGCGACCGCGGCCGTCCCGTCGCCGCCACCGCATGCGGCGATCGTCATGCCGAGGGCCGCGAGCGAAAAAAGAGCCTGTAAACGTCGGTTCGTGGTCGATCGGAATCTTCGCTCACGAAAGCTGCTGCGTTGTCGCGATCGAACACTCATCCTGCAAGTCGGGACGCAAGCATACGTGCAATCCAACAGCCTGACCCCGACCCGGGTCTGCAAGGTTGTTACCGAAGAAGACCGCGATCGCGGCCGCCGGTGAACGCGCCCGGTTCTGTTCAGCGCGCGAGCAAGCCGCCCGCCGAATCGAAGGCCAGCACCCGCCCGCGATCGGCCTGCAGCCAGAGTGTGTGCTGCAACGGCGGCAACCCGGTCGGCCCGAGCGCCGACTTCACGATCACCGGCTCGCCACCGCCGAGCACCTGGCAGTGCAGCAGCGCCACGTCGCCGAGGTGTTCGATGCGGTCCAGCCGCACCGGCAGGCCCGAGGTGTCTTCCGCGATGACCCACCGCAATTGTTCAGGCCGGATGCCGACCGTGACCGTGCCGCTCGGCAAGCTGCCCGCAAGCCCTTCGGCCAAAGCCGCCGGCAGAAAGTTCATGCGCGGCGAGCCGAGAAAACCCGCCACGAACAAATTGGCCGGCCGCTCGTACAAGGCCAGCGGAGCGCCGACCTGCTCGATGCGTCCGGCGTTGAAGATCGCGATGCGCTGGCCCAGCGTCATCGCCTCGACCTGGTCGTGGGTGACGTAGACGATCGTCGCGCCGAGCCGCTGGTGCAGTTCGGCCAGCTCGCCGCGCATCTGCGTGCGCAGCGAAGCGTCGAGGTTGGAAAGCGGTTCGTCGAACAGAAAGACTTTCGGCTCGCGCACGATCGCGCGGCCGATCGCCACACGCTGGCGCTGGCCGCCCGACAGTTCGCGCGGACGGCGCTGCAGCAGCGGCTCCAGCTGCAAGGAACGTGCGGCGCGATGCACACGCGCTTCCACGTCGTCGGGCTTGAGCCCCGCCATGCGCAGGCCGAAGCCCATGTTGGCGGCGACCGTCATGTGCGGGTACAGCGCGTAGCTCTGGAACACCATCGCCACGCCGCGCTCGGCCGGGGCGCGGTCGGTCACGTCGACACCGTCGATGAAGATCTGCCCTTCGTTCGGGTCTTCGAGGCCGGCGACCATCCGCAAGGTGGTGCTCTTGCCGCAGCCGGAAGGCCCGACCAGCACCATGAATTCGCCGCTGTGGACGGTGAGGTCGATGCCCCCGACGACGGGCACGCCGTTGCCGAAGCTCTTGCCCAAACCCTGAATGCGCAGCTCAGCCATGTCAGCCTGCGCGCGGCAAGCGTGCGTGCTGCGCGATGAAGTCGCGGTACCAGTGCGCGCTGTCTTTGGCGGTGCGCTTCTGGGTCGCGTAGTCCACGTGGACCAGGCCGAACCGTTTGGCGTAACCCGAGTTCCACTCGAAGTTGTCGAGCAGGCTCCAGTAGAAATAACCCCGCACATCGACACCGAGTTCGATCGCCCTCGCCAGCGCCAGCAGGTGGCTGCGCAGGTAGGCGATGCGCGCTTCGTCGGGCACACGGCCGTCGATCAGCTCGTCGGCATTGGCCATGCCGTTTTCGGTGATGTAGATCGGCGGCGGCGCGTATTCGCGCGAGAGGCGCGCCAGGTGCTGCGTCAGCGCTTCGGGCACCACTTCCCAGCCCATGTCGGTGAAGCCTTGCACCCCCGGCACCGGCGGCGCCGGCTGCTGCGTGCTGATGAGGCTGCGGGTGTAATAGTTGATGCCCAGGAAGTCGAGCGGGCGTGAGATCTCGGCGTGGTCGCCACTGTGCACACGCGGTGCGTCGGCGCCCAGGTGCGCCAGCACGTCGGCGGGGTAGCTGCCCATGAAGAGCGGGTCCATGTACCAGCGCACGTTGAGGCCGTCGTCGAGCCGCGCGCCGAGGCGGTCGGCTTCGGTGGGCCGGGCCGGGAACGAGGGCGTGTGGTTGAGCACGATGCCCAGCGGCGTCTTGCAGACCGCGCGCATCGCCTGAATCGCCCGGCCGTGCGCCAGCAGCAGGTGGTGCGAGACCTGCATCGCTGCGGCGCGGTCGGTTATGCCAGGTGCGAACTGCGCGGTCTCGTGGCCGAGCGTCGCCACGCACCAGGGTTCGTTGAGCGTGGCGATGGTGACGAGCCGGTCGCCAAAACGCCGCGCCACTTCGGCCGCGTAGTCGGCGAAGAGCGGCACGATCTCGCGCGACTGCCAGCCCATGAACTTGTCTTGCAGCGCGGCCGGCAAGTCCCAGTGGTAGAGCGTGGCGTGCGGCTGGATGCCGGCTTCGAGCAATGCGTCGATCAGCCGGTCGTAGAACGCGAAGCCGGCTTCGTTCCACGCGCCGTGGCCGGCGGCCTGCACGCGTGGCCAGGCCATCGAGAAACGGTAGGCCTTCAGGCCGAGCCAGCGCATCATGGCCACGTCTTCCGGGTAACGGTGGGAGTGGTCGCAGGCGATGTCGGTGTTCGAGCCGTCGATGATGCGGCCGGGTTCGGCGCAGAAGCGGTCCCAGATCGACGGGCCGCGGCCGTCGAGGGCGGCAGCGCCTTCGATCTGCGCCGCGCTGGTGGCGGCACCCCAGATGAAGTCGGGGCCGAACATCGAGGCGGTCAAGGGGCCGACGGCGGGGGCTGGCGATTTGAGCATCATGGTCGTCTGAACAAAGTAGCGCCGGTCAGCCGCGAACGGCACCGGCAGTCAGGCCCGCCACCAGGCGGCGGGCCGAGAAGAAGAAGGCCACCAGCAGCGGCAGCATCGCGATCGCGCTGCCGACCATCAAGGTGCCCCACTCGGTGTTGTTGGGGCTTTGCATGCTGCGCAGCGCGAGTGGCAGCGTGTAGTTCTCGGCCGAGCGCATCACCACCAGCGGCGCGATGAAGTTGTTCCACGAGTTGATGAAGGTGATCAGCCCGAGCGTGCCGAGCGCCGGGCCGGCCAGCGGCAGCACCACGCTCCAGAAGATGCGGAACTCGCCGCAGCCGTCCATGCGCGCCGCGTCGATCAGCTCGCGCGGGATGCCGCTGCCGATGTACTGGCGCATCAGGAAGATGCCCAAGGCACCCGCGGCGCCGGGGATGTAGAGCGCACGCGGCTCGTCGATCCAGCCGAGGAACTGCATCACCATGAAACTCGGGATCATGTTCAGGAAGGCCGGCAGCATCATCGAGGCCAGCACCATCGCGAACAGCGGCCGCTTGAAGCGGAACTCGTAGACCGCGAAGGCGTAGCCGCCCATCGAACACAGCAGCAAATTGAGCGCGGTCGTCATCACCGCCACGTACAGGCTCATGCCGAAGTTGCGCCAGAACGGCAGGCGCTCGATCAGCATGTCGTAGTTGGCGAGCGCCGCGCTGCCGAACCAGAGTGGCGGCGGCGTGTCGAAGATCGCGCTGCGCGTGTGGGTCGCGAAGACGAATGTGAAATAGAACGGCGAGACGAGCAGCAGCGCACCGACGCCGACGAGCGCGTAGGCGGCCAGCCGCGCGGCGTCGACACGTTCAGCGCGCGCCATGGCCGTCGCCCTCGCGCTGGAACAGTTTGCTGTTGAGCCAGGTCAGCGCCGCGATGATCAGGAACAGGATCCACGACACGGCCGACGCGGTGCCGAAGTCGCCGTCGGAGAACGCCAGCCGGTACATGAAGATCGCGGTCGTCATCACCGACGAGGCCACGCCCTTCTCCACGTCGACGAGGATGAACGGCTCTTCGAACAACTGCAGGTTGCCGATCAGCGTGAGCGTGACGGCGAAGAAGATCATCGGCCGCAGCAGCGGCAGCGTGATGTGCCAGAACTGCTTCCATGTGCCGGCGCCGTCGAGCGTGGCGGCCTCGTACAGGTCGTTGTCGATGACCTGCAGCGCCGACAGGTAGAGCACCACGTTCCAGCCGAGGTAGCGCCAGAACACGACGAAGGCGACGGCGGGTTTGGTGTAGGCCGCGTCACCGAGCCAGTCGATGTTGCCTTTGAGCCCGAGCACCTGCAGCGCCGCGTTGATGACGCCGTAGTCCTTCGAGTAGAGCGTGGCGAAGATCAATGCGATTGCCACGCTCGAGGTGATGTAGGGAATGAAATACGCGCCGACCGCGAGGTTGCGGCTGCGCTTCAGACGGCACTGAATGAAGTACGCGAGCGGCAGCGCCACCAGATGTTGAGGCACGCCGGAGACGACGGCGAACCACAGCGTGTTCCACAGCGAGCGGTGAAACCACGGGTCGGTGAGCGCGAAGACGTAGTTGTCGAGACCGACCCAACGCATCGCCGACAAACCCGCCGCCGGCTCCCACTGGTGCAGCGAGAGCCACACCGAAAAGCCGAGCGGGAACACGCCGAAGACGAAGAAGAGAACGAAGAACGGTGCGATGAACAGGTAGGGCGCGATGTCGCGCGACCGCAGCTTGCGGTGACGGGGAGCGTTCATCGAGGCACCCTGCACCTCAGCGCCGCGACCGGCGTTCGATCAGCGTGCGCGCGTCGGTCAATGCGAGCTTGATGTCCTTGCCTTCGCTGACGACTTTTTCGAACTCGTCGCGGATCACGTCGGTCGCCATCGCGTCGTGTTTGCTGACCGGCACGGGCGGCACACGCGCTGCGATGTCGCGCCACAGCGCCCGCGCTTTCTGGCCACCGAGAAAGGCGATCGGCTCGTCCATCATCGGTGCGGCGTGCGCTTCGGCGAGCGCCGGAAAGCTGTCGAGCACGCGCAGCGAATCGAGCTGCGTTTCCTTGTCGATGGTCATGAACTGGATGAACTGCCAGGCCGCCGCCTTGTTCTGCGCCTTCTTCGGGATCGCGTAGAACGAGCCACCATACGAGGCAGCCAATCCACCGGGCAGCACGGCCGAGCGCCACAGCCCCTTGGTCTCGGGTGCCAGCCAGTTGCGAAGATGGCCAGTCAGCCAGGCGCCCATCATTTGCGAGGCGATGCGGCCCTGCTTGAAGCCCGCCGCCCAGTCATTGCTGTAGGCCGCGAC
>JANYFX010000100.1 GCA_025359585.1 Rhizobacter sp.
GTAGTGGCGGTCTGGCAAAAATTGACTAACGAGCAACGTGGGTCAGGCGCAGTCGGAGTGATAAAAAGTCGCACTGGCTTGAGTGCGCCGACAATCAGGAAACACTTAAAAGCTGCGGGACTAATAGAAAAACGAAAGTGAGCATGCTCGCTTTCTTTGCATCTGCTGAAATGTGTCCAGACCACAAACGACAAAGGACATTCAAAGATGCAAGAGAATTCACAGACGACCAACAGTGGCGAACGCCTGCTTCGCCTTCCGGATGTTGAGTCCCGCACAGGGTTAAAAAAATCCGCTATCTACGCGGCGATGAAAGCCCGCACGTTTCCAGCGTGCATCAAGCTTGGGCCACGGGCCGCAGCATGGCCGCTTTCGGCAATCGAAGGCTGGATCGCAGAAAAAATCCGCAGTGCAAGCAAGGCGCAATCATGAGCCGCGCAAAGGGAATAAGCGGCAAAGCCGCGAGTGTGCACACGTCTGCACTCGACGTGCACGAGCGCATCCGCCTGGAAGCTGAATCGCTGCGAACGTGCGAGGGGGCGAATTACAGTGAAATCGACGAGCGCCCCGCACTGCGGGCGTTACTACAGAGCGCAACTGATCGCATTGAGGGCACAATCAGCGCTTCGTTTGAGCACCATGGCAGAGTCTACTTCATGGCGGTTCGCCTGGCATGGGTAGAGCTGGGCATTCACGCGACGCCAGACGACGCCACGCCACTCGTGCACGTTTTCACTGAGGGCGGTCGCTGGCGCGGGCACCGACCGGGGCAATGAGGGCGGCGCATGGAAAGCCCGCTTGCACTACCCCTAGATACCCGCGAATGTCAATGCACGCGTGCAGCCGACTACATGGCCGCGTATCCCGGTTGCACGCTTCGGGAGCTGGCGTCAGGTGCGGACCTTGGCAGCGCATCAAAAGTAATTTCTGAGATGGAACGCAGATTTGGTTACCGCTTGCGAAAGGCGCGAGAACGCGTAGCCACGAAAGACGGAGCGCACAGCCGTGGCGTGTTGCGCTACACGCTTGAATCGCGCCCGTCACACTCTCAACAAGACTTATTCCCGACAGAATGAACTCACTTTCAATTGAAACCATCCGCGCGGCGCTGTCGTGCATTCCCGCCAGCATGCCGCGCGACGAATGGGCACGCATTGCAATGGCGTTGAAGTCAGAGCTGAGTGAATCCGGCTTTGAATTGTTCGACGCCTGGAGCAAGAAATCGGACACATACAACGCGAAGGCGACACGCGACACATGGAAAAGCGTGAAAGCCGGGGGACGCGTCAAAATCGGCACGTTGATTCACGCTGCAAAATCGCACGGCTTCGAATTCGACGAGACAGCACAAAAGCCCGCGGCAAATGAAGCAGAACGCAAAGCGCAAGTGAGGATACGGCTGGAGCGCGAAAAGCACGAGCACGTTGAACGCGAAAAGGCGCACCGCGAAGCAGCGGCAGAGGCGGCGAAGCAATGGAGTACAGCCAACGAGATGGGCGAAAGTCCGTACCTGGTGCGAAAGGGCGTGCAAGGCCACGGCGTGCGATACACCGCAAACGGTTGGCTTCTGGTGCCCGTGCGCGACGCAGCCGGAGAGCTGTGGAACGTGCAGCGCATCGCACCACAAAAGCTTGCATCTGGACCTGACAAACTGTTTCTAAAGGGCGGGCGCAAGAGCGGGCTATGGCACGCCATCGGTGATCCAAAATCTGCACAGATCGTGCTCATTGCAGAGGGCTACGCCACGGGGGCGACACTACACGAGGCGACAGGATTGCCGGTCGTCGTAGCCTTTGATGCGGGCAACTTGGCGACCGTCGCGCGAACAATTCGCAAAGCGAACACATCCGCATTGTTGATTGTCTGCGGCGATGACGACCGCGATACACAAGCTAAGACCGGGCGCAATCCTGGGCGTGAGGCGGCACAGGTGGCGGCGGATCGTGCACGGGCAATCGCAATATTTCCCGAAGCCCTTGCGGACGGCGGGAGCGACTTTAACGATATGGCCGCGCATTCTGGCGTTGCAGTGGTGCGAGAGTGTGTTGAGGGCGCGATTAATCGGGGATCTGAGGCGAAAAAAACAGAGGGTGAAGGGAAAAGCCTTAGTCAAAACAGCACGACGCACATGGATCGCTTTACAGCCGATGCGGACGGGGTTTGGTTTGCCGACTACGATACGGAAGGGAGGGCAAAGTCGCCAGTGTGGGTCTGCACGCGACTTACAGTGCCAGCGCTAACGCGTGACGCAGACGGACAAGGCTGG
>JANYFX010000144.1 GCA_025359585.1 Rhizobacter sp.
CGAAGCCGAAGGGCTGCCGGCGATCTTCCGAGCGGCGGGCGCCGAGTGGCGCGAGCCCGGCTGCAGCATGTGTCTGGCCATGAACCCGGACAAGCTCGCCGTCGGCGAGCGTTCGGCCAGCACCAGCAACCGCAACTTCGAAGGTCGTCAGGGCCGGGGCGGCCGAACCCATCTCGTCTCCCCCGCGGTTGCAGCCGCGACCGCCGTGCTCGGCCGCTTCGCCAGCCCGGCCGACCTGCCGGCACTCGCCGGTGTCGAGAACCCAACCGCAGCAGCCGACACCACAGGAGTCCAGTCAATGGCCGGCGCCACGTTTCTCCTGCAACCCATGGCCCTGCCTGAGCGAATCACCGATGCGCCTGACGCGGCAGCGGTCTTCAGAAGTGACCAGCTAAAGATGTTGTTGGGTCGGGTGCGAGAGCTTGATCAGATGCTCTACGTCGGTGCACTCGCGCTGGTGTTCGGCACGCTCCAACTTTCGGCAGGGCTGTCTATCCCGGTGGTCAGCATGCCCAAGTCGGCGACCCTTAAAACACAAGCTGAGCTCTGCAAGCTGATGGCGCCTGCTTCTGCACCAAGTGCCTTCTATGCGCAGGGAATGGCGTTGTCGGCAGAGAGTGCGCAGGTGGACAAAACGTGTAGCGAACTTCCGAAAAAGCTTGTACAGGTTGATTGGGCAGATAGCCTTCGCCAACTCGCACGGGGAATCACGCTCTGCTTCGGACTTGCATTCAGCGCGCTTCTTGCGGCTGTCTATGTGCCGGCCCTTGTCGGGCTTCGTCTCATGATCGATGAGCGCCTACCTCAAGGCGCAAGCAAGGCGTCGGAGGAAGCGAACGAGGCCATCGCTGGAATTGATCCACTACATCGGGTCGCGGCGGTAGTGGCTACCTTAAGCCCGCTATTCGCCGGACTCCTTGCAAACACGCTGGCGATTGGGTGAGGCGGGCGTGCGCTCTTTCGACGTCGGCTGTTGACGCGGCGCCATTTTTATCCAGCCCGTCGGCCGAACACTCGAACACTCCACGCCGGCGACAAGTGATGGACTTCCCCGCGGACGTGCACGCAAGACTTCTAACGTGTGGCCTTGGTCATACGGTTAGCTTTTCATCTGAGATAATCGCGTTGCGGAGACAGACTTGTCGATGGTTCGATTCCTGATTCCCCGCTGATCGGTTTGGCGCGCACAAAGGTGTACCCCGGCAAGAACGACAAATTGGTGAGGTTGAGCTCTGGAGCCAGGCGTGGCGAGTCTTTCGATTCCGCCCCAGCCACCAGTCGCGCAAGCCCTCGATTCTTAACGGAGTCGAGGGCTTTTTGTTTGGGGCCGGCGGTGCGGGCGTGACGCAAATTACTAGCTTAATATAATAAATCAAGAAAACATCTTTTAGCCAGTAAAGTGACAAAACTGGCCAAGTCCAGTAAGCTGCAAGCCCATTGGAATTCCTTCCCTTCCCATGAGCTTTCCTCTGCGCCTGCCGGATCAGCTGAAGCAACACCTTCGTGCTTTACGAAAAAGCCGGGGCTTGACGCAGGCGCAGCTTGGCGCGTTGATCGGCGTCAAGCAGGCGCGCATCGCGGAGATCGAGGCCAAACCTGGGGCGGTCAGCCTGGACCAGCTGACCAAAGTTCTGGCTGCGCTGGGCGGAACGCTGCATTTGCACAGCGCTGAGGAGGCCGCGAGCCCAACCCACGGGGCCATCGCCGGCGCGCAGGTGACCAATCGCAAGGCGCTCGTGGCGCCGGCAAAGAAGGCTTCTGACCCATCACCTGCAGACAGCGGCCAGCCGGTCGGCGCACCGGCGGGGCGCAAAGCGACGCCGACCAGCAAGGCCGCGCGGCGAACCGGCGTCGTGATCCAACCGCAGAAGGGTGCCTGGTGAGCACGGCGCTGAACGCGTGGATGAACGGCGAACTGGTCGGAACCTGGACGGTCGATCGCGCGACCCATTCGTTCCTCTACGACGTGTCGTGGCTGAAGTCGCCCAAGGTGCGCTCGTTGTCGCTCTCGTTGCCGATCACGGCGTCGCGCGAAGTGCGTGGCGACGCAGTTGCGAATTACTTCGACAACCTCTTGCCCGACGACGACAGCATTCGCGAGCGCCTGAGCCGGCGCTTCCGGACGAAGAACGCCGACGCGTTTTCGCTGCTGGAAACCATCGGTCGCGACTGCGTCGGGGCGGTGCAGTTGCTGCCCGTAGATACCGCGCCAGAGGGCTGGAACCGCGTCGATTGCGAGCCACTCAGTGAGGGCAAGGTCGTCGACATCCTGCACGCTGTTCCAATGGCGCAAGGGCCAGGGTCGGCAGGCAGCCGGGACGACGACGATTTGTTCCGCATCTCCATCGCCGGTGCGCAGGAGAAGACGGCCTTCGTGAAAGTCAACGGGCGCTGGTGTCGGCCCCGCGGCGCAACGCCCACGACGCACATCTTCAAGCTGCCGCTCGGCCTCGTTGGGGGGTCGCGACGTGTCGACCTTTCCGATTCGGTGCAGAACGAATGGGTCTGTGCCCAGATCGTTTCGGAGCTGGGGCTGCCTGTGGCGCCCACGACGATCGCCACGTTCGGCGACCAGACTGTCCTCGTGGTCGAGCGCTTCGACCGCGCATGGATGGAAGGCAGCTCCTGGATCGCGCGCTTGCCGCAGGAAGACATCTGTCAGGCGCTGGGTGGTCCGCCAAAGCTCAAGTACGAACGCGACGGAGGGCCCGGGATGGCGAAGTGTCTTCAGGTGCTGAGCGGCAGTGCCGATCAGCAGCAAGACACGCTGGCCTTTCAGCTGGCCCAGCTGGCCTTCTGGCTGATGGCCGCCACCGACGGCCACGCAAAGAATTACTCGATCTTCCTGCAGCCGGGCGACAGCTACGTGATGACGCCGCTGTACGACATCCTGTCGATGTGGCCGTACTTCGGAACAGGCCCCAGCCAGTTCAACCGCAAGCGCGCTGGCCTGGCCATGGCGATGCGCTCGAAGAACGCGCACTACGCGTTCGACACGATCCACACACGGCACTGGCACCAGCTGGCGATGAAGAATGGCGGATCGGCCGTGTGGGATGCGATGCAGGGGCTGGTCGAGCAGGTGGGGCCCGCGTTGGCTGCAGTGGAAAGGCGCTTGCCCAAGGGCTTTCACGGGCGATCGTGGGAGGCCATCTCGAAAGGAATGAAGGGCGAAGCGGACCGATTCCGGTCGGGGCTCGCAGAGCTCTGACCTGGGCTCGGGTTTGCCGATCGGCTGTTGTTTACCTCGCCACCAACCTGAAATCAAACCTCACCCCCAGCCGCCCATCCCCCACCACCACCGACTCGATCTGAAACGTTTCCACCGAAGTCTGCAACTGCGCCCCGCTGCTCTGAAGCATCGAGCGAACCGCCTTCAGCACATCGAGTTCGATGGCGCGTGGCAGTGCCGGCAACAGGCCCGACTCCAGCACCAGGCGCACGGTCGGGTCGTCGACGCTGTCGATGCGCAGCTCTTCGAGCCGCACGCTGCCGCCGCTCGCGGCGGGGCGGCCCGACACGACGGTCCACGACGTGATGCTGACGCCGACGCACGAGTTGCCCGTGTCGAGGCCGACGCGCGACGAAAGCCGCGATCGAATCCGGATGCGGCCGTCTTTCAGCTCGACGCTCGGGCTCTCGAGGTACGCATAACAGGCACCTCTTTGCAGGTCGTAGCGGCCCGCGTTGCTGAACATCGTCTGCGTCACGAGCTTCTCGACAGCCGAGCGCTCCAGCACGATTTCCGCAGCCTGCGCGCCGGTGCTTGCTGCCACCACGGCGATCCAGATTCCGAGCCAGCGCAATTTGGCGTTCATGTGTTCCTTCAAGGTGTCGCCGCACGCGAGTTTGCCGTGGGTGCGTGCGACAAGCTGTGTGCAAATCTTTGCGTTGGCGCCCGTCATCTTGCGGTCGCAGCCGACGTTGTGAACACAAGCCCCGCAAAAAGTGCGGGACCGCTCGAGAGATTCGGAGCCAACTCGAATCTGGCTGAATCCGGGAACACCACCATGACCACCACCAAGTCGTTGCTCGTCGCTGCATTGCTCTCGGGCTTTGCGGCCGTCTCGTTCGCTCAGGCACCCGCCGCACCTGCCGCACCATCGGCGCCGCAGCACATGCACCACCACCAGCGGCATCAGGGGCACTTTCACCACAAGCACCACAAACATCACGGCCACCACCAGCATCGGCATCACGGGCACGGCGTGCACTCGGGCGCGTGATCGGGGTTCGGCGGAAAAATACGGGCTTTGCAAGATCTAGGGTAAACCCTATAATTCAGGCTTGTCCCAACCCACAGAGACCGCCATGAACACGACCGCGCTGAACTCGAAGACCGCCAACGCCATCGCTCTGCAAACGAACGAGCAGCTTCGTGACTTGATCGCCGCGATGCCGATCGTGATCTTCGCCAAGGCGCTGCGTTCTGCCCTGCAGCGCAGCGGCCGCCGCGCCCACGCGGTGCTGCAAACCGCCCGCTGACCCAGGTTCCCAAGAGCGCTCCGGCGCTCTTGTTCATGGCGCCTTCGGCAGCCCTTCGAACGGCACGATGCGCTCGATCAGCGCCGCCCCTTCGCCCAGCAGAAAGTCCTTGAATGCCTGAGCCACCGGCGGCAGGCGCTTGTGGCGCCGGTGCACCACGTACCAGTGCAGCAACAGGGGGAAGCCACGCACGTCGAGCACGCGCAGGCTGCCGTTCTTCAACTCCTGGCTGATCGTGTGGGCCGACAAAAAGCTGATGCCCATGCCGGCGATCACCGCCTGCTTGATGGTCTCGGTGCTGCGGATCTCCATCGCGATGTTGATGTCGGCCAGCGCGCTGCCGAAACCTTCTTCCATCGAATGCCAGGTGTTGGAGCCGCGCTCGCGCACGACGAAGGGCTGGCGCATCAGCGAGGCCACCGTGATCGCCGCTTTGCCGACCATCGGGTGGTTGGGCGCGGCCACAATCACATAGGGGTGCGGCGCGAACGGCGCGTTCACCGTGTCCATGTCGGTCGGCGGGCGCACCATGATCGCCAGATCGGTCAGGTTGTCGTTGATGTGCGTGAGCAGGCCTTCGCGGTTGTGCACCGAGAAGTTCAGCGTCACGCCACGGTGGCGGCTGGCGAACTCGACCAGCAGGTGCGGGAAGAAGTAGTCACCGGCGCTGATCACACCCACGTTGAGCTTGCCGCCCGACACGCCCTTGAACTGCGTCATCGCGATTTCGGCCGCTTCGAACTGCTGGATGATCGCGCGGCTGATCTGCAGCAGCTCGGTGCCGGCCGGCGTGAGGTAGATCTTCTTGCCGAACTGTTCGAAGAGCGCGTTGTCGGCGTGCTCTTCGAGCTTTTTCACCTGCGTGGAAACGGCCGGCTGCGTCAGGTGCAGTTCTTGGGCCGCGCGTGAAAAGCTCAGGTTGCGCGCGACCGCCTCGAACACCTTCAGCTGACGCAGCGTGGCGTGTTTCATCGAGGCGGGCGCGGGCCGAAAGGCTTCAGCTCACGCTCTGCATGCGCACCTGGCCACGCTCCTGTTCCATCGTCTGCGCAAGCAGCTTGACGAGGGCGTAGACCGTGTCGATGTGCGGCGTGGGCGTGTCGGTCAGGCGCGCCAGCTCGACCACCGCGCCGACCAGCGCGTCGATCTCGGGCGCACGCCCGGCTTCCACGTCCTGCAGCATCGAGGTCTTGTGCTTGCCGACCTTCTCGGCCCCGGCGATGCGCTTGTCGATCGTCACGCGGAAGGTGATGCCGAGCTTGTTGGCCACCAGCTGCGCCTCGGTCATCATCGCCGCAGCGAGCGCGTGCGTCAGCGGGAACTGGCAGATGTCGACCAGCGTGGCGTGGCTCAGGCTGCTGACCGGGTTGAAGGTCAGGTTGCCCCACAGCTTGAGCCAGATCTCGGAGCGGATGTTGTCGATCACCGGCGCCTTGAAGCCGGCGTTGGTGAAGCAGGCCGCCACGCGGTTGACACGTTCGCTGATCGAGCCGTCGAGCTCCCCGAGCGGGAAACGGTCACCTTCGATGTGCTGCACCACGCCCGGCGCCACCAGCTCGGAAGCGGGGTAGACGACGCAGCCGAGCACCCGCTCGGCCGGGATCATCTTTCCGACCACACCGCTCGCATCCACGCTCTTCACCTGCGTGCCTTCGAGCGCGCCGCCGTGCTGGTGGAAGTACCAGTAAGGCACGCCGTTCTGCATCGTCACGACGACGGTCTCGGGGCCGAAGAGCTTGGGCACGTCGTTCGCCACGGCCTCGACTTGATGCGCTTTCAGCGCCAGGATCACCACGTCTTGCGGGCCGGCCTGCGCGTAGTCGTTGGTGGCCTTCACGTTGCGCGTGGTCTGGCGCGAGCCGTCGGCCGCGATCAGGGTGATGCCGTTGTCGCGGATCGCCGTCAAGTTGGCGCCCCGCACGATGAAGGTCACGTCTTCCCCGGCGAGGGCGAGCTTGGCGCCCACCAAACCGCCGATCGCGCCTGCGCCGATCACTGCTATCTTCATGTCGAACTCCGGTAGTTGAATCTTTGCGCAAGCGCTGGCGAGAAACTCAGCCGAAGCGGTTGACGAGCTTGCCGATGCCGCCGATCTCGACCTCGACCACACTGTCGGGCTTCATCGAGCCGACACCGACCGATGTACCGCACAGGATCACGTCGCCGGGGTAGAGCGTCATGTCGAGGGAGATCAGGCTGACCAATCGTTGCACCGAAAAGCGCATGTCGCTGATCGGGTAATTCTGCCTAACTTCGCCGTTGAGCGTCGTCGTCACCGTGAGCGTCGTGGGGTCGAGGCCGGTGGCGACCACCGGGCCCATCGGGCAGAAGGTGTCGAAGCCCTTGGCGCGTGTCCATTGCGCGAACGACGCGTCGCGGTTGAGGATGTCGGCCACCGTCACATCGTTGGCGCAGGTGTAGCCGAACACGTGGGCCAGCGCATCGGCCTCGGCCACGCCGCCGCAGGTCTTGCCGATCACGATGCCGAGCTCGCCTTCGAACACCACCTTGGCCTCGACGTGCGGCTTGCGAATCAGGTCGCCATGGGCGGCGAAGGAGTTCGGCGACTTCAGCAGGTACAGCGGTTCCGGCGGGTCGGCCAGCTTGAGCTTGGCGGCGAGCGCGTGGAAGTTGTTCCACATCGCGATGACCTTGCTCGGCGCGGTGGGCGAGAGCAGGCGCACATCACTGAGCGCGAGCACGGTGCCGGTGGCTTGCGGCTCGCCGAACATGTCGCCGGCATATTCCTGCACCTGCGTGCCGGCCAGCGTGCCAAACCCGACCTTGCCGGCGTGCTCGAAGCGGACCCAACGGGTTTGCATCACGTGCTCTCTTCAATCTGCTGCGAAAGCGCCGGCGACTCAGGCCGGCGCGGCTTTCGCATTTTCCGCAAATGCTCCCTTCAGTGTGGTGTCACGACGGGGATCGGTCGATTGTCGGCGAACTCGCCAGCAACCCGCTTTCAGGCACCGAGTTCGCCGCCCAAAGTCTGGGCCCAGTCGAAATGCCGGCAGGGACGGGCCGCCGACGCCGTGGCGCGCTTGCGGTGGACCGACTGCTTCTCCTGGATCACGCCGACCAGGAACGCCGTGTCGTAGGCCTTCAGCAAGTGCGCCTGCTGCGTTTCGAGGTAGTGGCGCAGCTGTTGTTCGGCGTTCAGGCCGCTGCGCGTGAGCTGGCTGTAAGTGTCGGAATCCCAGTGCCAGCGAAAACCCAGCTCGTGGAAGGCGGCGTTGTAGGCGTTGCGTTCGGTTTCGTCGAACCGGTATTGGCTGGGGAAATCGTTGACCATGAGCTGCTCCTTGAACTGGTTTTCCGCGCTGCCCGTCTCGGGCAAATCGCGTCGGCGTGTTCAAAATGTAGGCTCGGTGATCGATAAGTGATAGTTAAACTATTTTATGAAAAGCATTCAGTAAAGGTGATGGATCGGCGAGCTCACGCCAGCGCCGCGTCCAGCACGTTCTGCAAGGCGATTCCGCCGCCATAACTGCCCTGCGCCGGCGCCACGCCACCCAGCGTTACGCGGACCGCGCAGTACTTGAATTCGGGGATCTTCGCGAACGGGTCGAGCGCCGCGTTGGTCAGGCGGTTGATCGCCGCTTCGTAGTAGCAGAAGGGCACGAAGACCGCACCGCGCGGCGAGCTTTCGTCGGCGCGTGCGTAGAGCACCACCTCGCCGCGGCGTGATTCGATCGTCACCACATCGCCCGGCTGGCCGCCCATCGCGGCCAGGTCGAGCGGGTGCACCAGCGCCACCGGATCGGGCTCGAGCGTGTCGAGCGTGGTGGCGCGCCGCGTCATGCTGCCGGTGTGCCAGTGTTCGAGCTGGCGGCCGGTGATCAGCACCATCGGGTAATCGGCATCCGGCCGTTCGTTGGCCGGGATGATGTCGGCCGGGACGAAGCGCGCACGCCCACCTTCACGCGGGAAGTCTTCGACGAAGACGACCGGGTCGCCGGGGTCGCCCTCGTTGCGGCACGGGTAGGTGACGGCGTGCTCGCGGTCGAGCCGTTCCCAGGTGATGCCGGCGATGCTGGGCATCGTGTGGC
>JANYFX010000197.1 GCA_025359585.1 Rhizobacter sp.
GCCTTCGAGCTCCTGCACGATCTTGCCGTTGCCACGCACCGGGCCATCGAGCCGCTGCAAGTTGCAGTTGATGACGAACACCAGGTTGTCGAGCTTCTCGCGCGAGGCCAGGCCAATCGCGCCGAGCGATTCGGGCTCGTCCATCTCGCCGTCGCCGCAGAACACCCAGACCTTGCGCTTGGCCGTATCGGCAATGCCGCGGGCGTGCAGGGATTTGAGGAAGCGCGCCTGGTAGATCGCCATCAGCGGGCCGAGGCCCATCGAGACGGTGGGGAACTGCCAGAACTCGGGCATCAGCTTCGGGTGCGGGTAGCTCGAAATGCCCTTGCCGTCGACTTCCTGGCGGAAATTCAGCAACTGCTCCTCAGAGATGCGGCCTTCCATGAAGGCGCGCGCATAGATGCCGGGCGACGAGTGGCCCTGGATGTAGAGCAAATCACCGCCGTGGCCTTCGCTCTCGGCGTGCCAGAAGTGGTTGAAGCCGGTGCCGAACATCGTGGCCAGCGACGCGAAACTGGAGATGTGGCCGCCGAGGTCACCGCCATCGGCCGGGTGCAGGCGGTTCGCCTTGACCACCATCGCCATCGCGTTCCAGCGCATCAGCGTGCGCAAGCGCTCTTCGAGTTCGATGTTGCCGGGTGTGCGTTCTTCCTGGTCGGTCGGAATCGTGTTGACGTAAGCCGTGTTGGCCGAAAACGGCACGTCCACACCGGCCTGGCGCGCCTGGTCGATCAGTTGTTCGAGCAGGAAGTGGGCGCGGTCACCACCTTCGGCGCCAATGACGGCGGAAAGTGCGTCCAGCCACTCACGGGTTTCTTGCGTATCCGCGTCGTTCGCGGCGGCACCAAATGACTCAGGCATTGCTGACATGCTCGTCTCCAGAGTTGAATTTTTCGGATCGGCGGGAGTTTCTCACAACTCCCAAAATTTTCCAAATGGCGCAAGTTGATTTCACAATATGAATTACTAGAGGTGTAAACCTTGCTTCCAGAACCCGTTTTCAGTGGCCTTGGCGGCCAACCTTGATAATCCACCGATGACTTCTGCCCTCAAGGCCAGCCCCCAACCCCGCCCACCTCGAACCTGGCCCGAACGCCTTTTCGGCCGCTGGTGGCGGCGTCAGTCGGCGAGCCGCCAGGATCACTTCGCCACGCTCGGCCCGCTGGTCTCGGTGATGCTCTTCCTCGCTGCGATCATCTTGGCGTTTTGGTATCTGCGCAATGAGGAATTCGAGCGCCAACAAGAGTCGGTCAAGCGCGACACCGAGATCACCCAGCAGCAGATCCGACTGCGCCTGATCGAGAACCAAGAGCAACTGGTTCGCATCGCGCGCGAGATCGTCACGCGCGCCATCGACCGCGACCAGTTCTTGGCGCAGGCGGCCGGCTTCACGCGCGAGCACCCGGAGATCACCAACCTGGTCTGGATCAACGGCTCGCGCAATGTGAAGGCCAGTTATTCGTCCACCAGCTTTCCTGCGGAGACCGCGATCACGGGCGACGACACCCCCGCATCATTTCCGGTCGAGGGCACCGACACGGCCCCCGAAGCGGCCTTCGTCGCGGCGCGCACCCACCGCCAGCCTGTGTATTCGCGGCCGTTCGCCGACACCTTCGGCAACTCGGTGTTCCAGGTTCAGGTGCCGTTGATCGAACGCAGCGCGTTCTCGGGCGCCCTGATCGCCGAATATTCGATCGAAGGCCTGATGCGGCGCAACGTCCCGAAAGACATTTCGGCACGTCACGCCATCAGCCTGCTCGACAGCGCCGGACACGTTCTCGCCAGCACGGTCACCTCGATGCCCGGCGCTGCCGTCGCGCGGCCCTCGATCGTGCACAACCTGCCGCTGGCCCCGGCCGCCAACGGCCTGGTGCTGCGTGGCCACGGCTACCGCACGTCCATCGGGCTGATCAGCAACACGCTGTTCTGGATGGTGGCCGCGCTGTCGGTGCTCACGGTCTGGATGCTGCTCGGCACCTGGCGTCACATGGGCCGGCGCCAGCAAATGCAGAGTGCGCTCGTCACCGAAACCAACTTCCGCCGCGCGATGGAAAACTCGATGCTGACCGGCATGCGCGCGATGGACATGGAAGGCCGCATCACCTACGTGAACCCGGCCTTCTGTGCGATGACGGGCTTCACCGACACCGATCTCATCGGCCGCCGCCCGCCGTTCCCGCACTGGCCGCCCGACCGCTTCGAAGAAAACGCGCGCTTGCTTCAGCAAGAGCTGCAAGGCCGCAGCCCGGCCGGTGGCATCGAGGTGAAGGTGATGCGCAAGGACGGCTCGCTGTTCGACTCGCGCATGTACGTCTCGCCGCTGATCGATCCGAAGGGCCAGCAGACGGGCTGGATGACGTCGATGACGAACATCACCGAGGCGAAGCGCATCCGCGACCAGCTCTCGGCCTCGCACGAGCGCTTCACGACCGTGCTCGAAGGGCTGGACGCCGCCGTCTCGGTGCTGTCGGTGAACCAGGGCGAACTGCTGTTCGCGAACCGCTCATACCGGCTCTGGTTCGGCGCCGAATCGCAAGGCCATGCGCAGCTCGCCGGGGCCGACAAAG
>JANYFX010000324.1 GCA_025359585.1 Rhizobacter sp.
GAACTCTTCCGGTTTGCAGCGGGCCTCCAGTTCTTGCTTCAGCAAGTCCCAGAGTTCTTCGATGCTCATCGAGTCGAGCGCCATGTTGGCAAAGCCTGCCGGCGACGCAAAACGCATCAGCCTGGCCAGTTCGCGGGCAGACGCGGTGTAAGGGCGCAGCGCAGCCAAGAGCCTTGTGCACGACGATGCGCCGCGCGGCATGATCAGGTTCTGCGCGGCTGCGGGCCAATGCAATGCAGCATGGCGGGTCAACGCCTGGCGCAACTTGTAGCGCAGTCGAGCCGGTAGCGAAGCGGGCGGATCGGTGTCGAACAACACCAGGCGGGCTACCGTGTGCCCGGCTCTTGCCAATCGGTTGGTCAGGGCATGGGCTATTGCGCCACCGAAGGACCAGCCTGCGAGAAGGTAGGGTCCGCAAGGCTGTATCTCGAGCACGCGCTCAAGGTAGGTGGCAGCCATCTCCTCGACGTTGAGGAAGCCATCGCTGCCGAACAGTTCGGGTGCCTGCAGCGCATAGACGGGGCGATCGGCGTCAAGGTACGGAAGCAAAGTTCTGTACGGCCACGCGCGACCCGAGGCCGCATGAACCAGGATCAGTGGTGGCCGTGACGCACCAGCCTGCAGACACACAAGCACCCCGTCGCCGCTCGGCTTGTCCGAACGCAGCAATTGCGCCTGTCGGTGAATGGTGTCCTCGCGCAATAGCGCGCTTGGTTCGACCGTCTTGCCGAACTGCCGCGTGATGCTGCCGACAACCTGCATGGCTGCCAGTGAATCGGCTCCGAGTTCCGCGAAAAGCCGTGCATTCACCGGCACGTGTTGCAGGCGCAAGGCCTTGGCCCAGATGCGCTGCAGTTCTCGCTCCAGGGGGTCATCTGCTGCCAATTCGCTATCGGGCTCGATTGGCGATTGCGCGAGCTTGGCATAGCGATCAAGGTAGAGCTCCATGTTCCCGGCACGCGACAGCTTCCCGGAGGTGCTCTTTCGCAGTGTGTTGGGTTCGCACACAGCAATATCGGCGGCCGTTTCGTTCAGCTGCTCCAGCATGCGGTCACGGATCGCGATTCGCAGCGCTTTTGGCTCGATGTCGACGCGGGATCGCTCGACCATGACGACCAAGTCTTGTGTGCCCAGTTCCAGGTTGTCGACGCCAAACGCCACCACACGCCCGCGCTTGCAGCCTTCGACCTCTGCAACAACTTCCTCGACGTCGGTCGGATAGACGTTGTGGCCTCGGCGGATGATGAGGTCCTTCGATCGCCCGGTCACATAGAGTTCCCCGTCCGCGAGGTAGCCCAGGTCACCTGTGCGGAACCAACCGTCTGCCGTAAACGGAGCCGCGTTGTTCGCATTGAAGAGGTAGCCGGTGAACTGTGACGTGCTCTTGACCTCGATTTCACCGACTTCGCGATCTCCTTCAGCTCCGCTGATGCGGACTTCCGTTCCCTCGATCGGAGCGCCGCTCGACATGAGCGTGATCGTGGACGGGGGTGGCGCATCGGCCCCCGCCGGCTTCGCCGTTCCATGGGCCAGGAACGCCTGCTTGTCGATCTGGTCGAGCGAGGGCAGGCGACGGAAGTCAGACTGCGTGACTGCGAAGGTCGTCTCCGCCAATGCGTAACAGGTCTGCAGCAGTCGAGGCCGGACGCCGAGTGACTCGAACGCCGCGCAGAAGCTGTCGTGCGCCCGTTGCCTGACCGGTTCACTGCAATTGACGATGCCTCGCAGCGATGCCAGCCGTGCGCCGGTGCCCGACTCGATTCGGCTGGCGCAAAGCTCGTACGCGAAGTTGGGCAGCCACATCAGGGTGGCCCGGTGTTCTTCGACCAGTTCGAAAAGCATTTCAGGCCGCGTCAGCCATTTGAACGGTGAGACGTGGATGCTGGTGACGCCGTGGCACAGCGGGATCAGTAGCGCGGCCACCAAGCCCATGTCGTGGTACAGCGGCAGCCAGCTGACAACCTTGTCCCTCTCGTCGAG
This sequence comes from Rhizobacter sp., assembly GCA_025359585.1. Taxonomy (GTDB): domain Bacteria; phylum Pseudomonadota; class Gammaproteobacteria; order Burkholderiales; family Burkholderiaceae_C; genus LMDS01. The sequence goes on from JANYFX010000324.1 coordinate 1,981, forward strand.
CTCGATCGCTTTCGCGTAGGCCGTGGCCTGGCTCAGCAACATGGCTTCCGTGATGGCGACAGCCTTTCGCGCGCCGGTCGTGCCGGAAGAAAATTGCAGAAAGAGCGCCCGGTGCGCATCGCGGGCGACTGTCGCGATTGCAGCCGGCAGGCTCTCTGGTGCCGGGAAGGGCAACAGCGATGAGAACTCGCCGAGCCCTGCCACTTCCTGCGCAAACTGCTCCCCATACAAGAGCAGGCGGGCATGGCTGTGCGTCAGCACCGGCTGCAGCATCGCGGCGAAAGACGTGGCGCTCTGCTTGCTCGAGGGATACGAGACGATGGTCGGGACGCAGCCGGCCGCGATGGCGCCTACGAAACCGAGGACTTGCTGCGCTACCGACGGCGACAGCACGACCACCGTGTCCCCGGGCCGAGCGCCGGCAGCGGCGATGTACGCCGCGTATTGCCGTGCGACGCGGTAGAGGCCTGCCCATGAAAGCTCGCGATGCCGCTCGTCGTCGAGTGGAAAGACCAGTGCCGGCGCAGTGCTGCTACGCTCGGCGTGCTCGCGCAGCAGGGACATGAAGCTTCTCGGATGAGGCTTCGGTTCCGCAAATGCGTTGCAGCGGTGCGCCGCCATGGACGGCACCATGGAACCTTCCAGGAGGCCGTCGAGAGTGCTCATGCGTCGGCACCCGCGCTGTCTCGCGCGAGATGCTGTCTTGCGCTGGCCGTCGAAGTCTCGAAGAACCAGCCGATCTGCGAGGCGAGCGTCGATACCTGCGGCTCGACCATCATGCTGAAGTGATCACCCGCCATCTCGCGGACGGCGAGCCTCGAAACGCACGACGGATGGCATGGCGGACTGCGCCACCCCAGTTCATGCGATTGACTTGCGGCACGGACCAGCAGTTGGCGAGCTTTGACGGGCTGTGGCGTGTGGAATGTCAGCGCACGCATGTTTTGCGCGAATACCTGGAACAGCTGCACGGGGTTGTGCAGTTGCAACTCTGAAAAGGCGTCGGACGCGAACAGGCGTCCGAGCGCTGCATCGCTGCCGTCGCAG
>JANYFX010000341.1 GCA_025359585.1 Rhizobacter sp.
TACAGCGGCGTGCGGCCCAAGCTGGAATGGCATGGCCAGGCCGTGCCCGACTTCGTGTTGCAAGGGCCGGCCGATCACGGCGTGGCGGGTTGGGTGAACCTGTTCGGAATCGAGTCGCCGGGCCTGACCGCGAGCCTCGCCATCGCCGACGAGGTGCTCAGCCGGCTGGGGCTGTAGCCGCGGCGCTGGCGGCGCCCTGAGGCTGCCACTCGCCATTCACCAGCAACTCGTGCGGCCCGAACTGTGCCTTGTAGGCCATCTTGCCGCTCTGCCCGATCCAGTAGCCGAGGTACACGTGCGGCAGCTTCAGGGCACGCGTCTGCTCGATCTGCCACATCACGTTGTAGGTGCCGAAGCTCGCGCGCTCGTCGGGCTCGAAAAAGGTGTAGACCGCCGACAGGCCATCGTTCAGCACATCGAGGATCGAGACCATCTTCAGCCTGCCCGGGCCATCGGCCGACGGCTCGCGAAACTCGACCAGCCGCGAGTTCACGCGGCTTTGCAGCAGAAACTGGGTGTACTGGTCGATGCTGTCGTGGTCCATGCCGCCGCCGACATGCCGGCCGGCCTGGTAGCGCAGGTAGAGCTGGTAGTGCTCGGGCACGAAGCACAAGCGCAGCACCCGCGCTTCCAGGTGCCGGTGCGCCTTGTGGGCGCGCTTCTGGCTGCGCGTGGGCACGAAGCCCGCGACCGGCACGCGCAGTGGCAGGCAGGCCTTGCAGCCGTCGCAATAGGGCCGGTAGGTGAACATGCCGCTGCGCCGGAAACCGTTGGCGACCAGCCCCGAATAGGCGTCGGCATGGATCAGGTGGCTGGGGGTGGCGACCTGCGAGCGCGCCATGCGCCCGTCGATGTAGCTGCACGGGTAGGGCGCCGTGGCGTAGAACTGCAAAGACGCGAGCGGGAGTTCTTTGGGGTGGGTCACGGGCCGTTGTCCTCTGTGGCCGCTGGTTTGAGGTGCCGCCACAGGCGCAAATCATAGGACCAATCGGCGACCGGTGGCGCCCCCAGAACCGATGCCACCCGGGCTTCGAATTCGGCACGCGGGATTTCCTTCGCGCCCATCGAAGCCAGGTGGCCGGTGTGCTGCTGGCAGTCGATCATGGGTATCGCGTGCTCGCGGCAAAAGCACACCAGCGCGGCCAGCGCGATCTTCGAGGCGTCGGTGCGGTGCGAGAACATCGACTCGCCGAAGAACATGCGCCCGAGGCTCACGCCGTACAGGCCACCGACGAGCTCTCCGTCGATCCAGGTCTCGAAGCTGTGGGCCTTGCCGAGCGCGTGCCAGGCGCAGTAGGCCTCGACCATCTCGGGCACGATCCAGGTGCCGTTCTGGCCTTCGCGCGGGGCGCTCGCGCAGGCGCCGATGACGCGCCTGAACGCGCTGTCGATGCGCAGCTCGCACGCATGGCTCTGGTGAAAGTGCTGCAGCGTCTTGCGCAGCGAGCGCGAGAGTTTGAAGTTCTCGGTCAGCAGCACCATGCGCGGGTCGGGCGACCACCACAGCACCGGCTGGCCTTCGCTGTACCAGGGGAACACACCCTTCGAGTAGGCCTCGGTCAGGCGCGCCGGCGTGAGCTCGCCGCCTGCTGCCAGCAGGCCGGGGGCGTCGCTGCCCGGGGGCAGGGCGAGCACGGTGCTGGGCAGCGCGTCGCCGGGTTCGCGCAGCCAGGTGATCATGGGCAGTCGGCTTGATCGAAGAGCATGCTGCATTGTCGTAGCACCGCGCGTGCCATCGCGGCGTCAGAATCGGGTCTTGATTTCGACACAGGGGCAGGCATGCAACAAGGTTTTTCCGGCTCGACCCGATCGCTTGTGATGATCGGCCTGTCCACCCTGGTGCTTGCCAGCGCCGCCAGAGCTGCGGACGACGACGACGCGATCAGCCCCTACCGCCCATCGGTGTCGAGCCCGGCGCAATTGCCACTCGCCGGCCAGCTCGAGTTCGAACTCGGCGGGCTCCGTGTTCGCGCGGACGACTCGAAGCGCAGCAGCGTGCCTTACCAGTTCAAGCTCGCGTTCAGCAAGGAGTGGGGTCTGCTGATCGGTGGCGAAGCCCATGTCTGGGTGCGCGACGCCAGCGGCAAGCTGCAAGGCATGGGCGACACCAACATCGTGCTCAAGCGCGCCTGGATCGCCGACGAGGCCAGCGCCTTCGGCATGGAACTCGGCGTGAAGCTGCCGACCGCGAACGACAACATCGGCAGCGGCAAGACCGACACCGCGCTCAACACCATCTACAGCCGCGACCTCGGCGCGGTGCACATAGATGCGAACCTCAACGCGACCCGGTTCGGCCTCATCGACGCCGGCAGCTCACGCATGCAGTTAGGCGCTTCGGCCTCGTTCTCGACCCCGCTGTCCGACCACTGGGGCATCACGGGCGAAGTCTCGGGCACGCGCCGTTCGGGTGCCGAGAGCGGCCTGCAACTGCTCACGGCGCTGACCTGGAGCCCGAGCAAACGCCTGAGCTTCGATGTGGGCGTGGCGCGTGCGGTGCGGCCGACGCCGGCAGCGACTTCGTTGTTCGCCGGCGTGGTGTTTCCGATCGCGCGGCTCTGGTAGCGCGGCCCGGGCCGAACCCGCTATTGCATGAACCAGCCGTGGCTGACGACCAGCGACTGGCCGGTCAGCGCGTTCGTCTCGAAGCCGGCGAACAGCAAGGCCACTTCGGCCACGTCCTGCACCGTTGTGAACTCGCCGTCGACCGTTTCCTTCAGCATCACCTTCTTGATCACATCGTCTTCGCTGATCCCCAGGGCTGCCGCCTGCTCCGGAATCTGCTTCTCGACCAGCGGTGTGCGCACGAAGCCCGGGCAAATCACGTTGGCGCGAATCTTGTACTTGCCACCCTCTTTCGCGACCGTCTTGCACAGGCCGATCAACCCGTGCTTGGCCGTCACGTACGCCGACTTCAACACCGACGCTTCCTTCGAGTGCACCCGATCGAAGAGTTTCCGTTCGCCGACTGGAAGAAGATGCTCGCGATCCACCTCGACGGCGCCTTCCTCACCACCAAGGCCTGCCTGCCGCACATGCAGAAGTCGGGCAAGGGCGGCAGCATCATCTACATGGGCTCGGTGCACTCGAAGGAAGCGTCGGTGTTGAAGTCGGCCTACGTGACGGCCAAGCACGGGTTGATCGGCCTGTGCAAGACGGTCGCGAAAGAGGGTGGCAAGTACAGGATTCGCGCCAACGTGA
>JANYFX010000342.1 GCA_025359585.1 Rhizobacter sp.
TGGCTGACCGCCGGCGCCACCATGCTGGTCTGGCAACTGTCGTTGATTCCGCTGGCCGCCCTGGTCTTTCACCTCGGCGAATTCACGTTGCTGTGGGTCGCGTGGCGCGATCTCGCTGAAGTGCGCGCGAAGCCTGCAGTGTTCAATTGAGCTTCGGCCCGGCCGCCGCCGCCCCGGCGTTCTGGCGCTGCAGCTCGCGCCGTTTCATCACGAGGTAGTCGTCTCGGTCCATCTCGTGCAGCTGCAAGGGGTGCTGCTCGGTGGCGGCGAACCAGTCGCGCAGGCGCTTTTCCGCCTGTTCGGCGGGCGCCGTGGCGAGCGCACCGAGGTAGGCCTCGATCGCCAGGTAATAACGCATCGTGTTGCGCTCGGCCACACCACGCAGGCCGCCCACGTACACGGGCTTGCCACTCTCACCCTGCCCGGTGATGCTGAAGCCGACCTTGTCGCGCCCGAGTGTCGAGAGATAAGCCTGCATCGCGATGCGCGCCGCCACGCCGTAGGAATACGAGTACGACAGGTGGATGAAACTGCGCTTCGCGTCGAGCGGGGTGGCCTCGACCACGAGCTGGTAGTCGCGGGTGCCGAGCGGCCCGCTGTCGGCCGCCATCTTCACGCGCAGGTAGTCGGCGGTTGCGCTCGGCACGCTGTAGCGGAAGGCCACCTTGTGGCCGTCGGCCAATGGCTGGTCGAACTTGCGGCCGACCACGAGCGTGAGCACTTCGTTGGGTGCCGCGCCGGCGCTGCCGCAGTGTTTCACGTTGAGGTGCAGGATCAGCAACTCGCACCAACGCGCCGTGCCCTGAAGGGCCGGCGCGAGCACGCCGAACGGTTGCTCGACGACGGCGTAGACATCGCCCTTCAGGCTGGCGTCGCCCTGCGTGGACTCGAGCACCAGCGGGCGCTGGAACGGGCTGCTCGCGAGCCGCTCGCGCAGTTGCGCGTGCGTGGCGCGCAGCGCGCTCGCATCCTGCGGAAAGGCCGGCTGGGCGCAGACCGTGGCCAGCAGCACGCAGGCCAGCACCGAAACAAGGTGTCGCAGGGGCGCGTTCACAGCCAGTACTGCCACAAACGCCCGAACATCTCTTTCAGGCGCAGGTCGAGCGGGCGGCGCTGCCACGCTTCGAGCGTGATCTGCTGCGACTGCGCCAGATCGTCGTCGAAGGCCTTGCGCATGCGCGCGCCGAACTCGGCGCCGAGCACGACCGCGTTGAGCTCCTGGTTGTGCAGAAAGCTGCGCCAGTCGAGGTTGGTCGAGCCGACCGTGGACCAGACGCCGTCGATCAGCGCGGTCTTGGCGTGCAGCAGCACATCCTTGCGTTCGTAGATCTTGATGCCGCCGCGCAGCAGGTCGTCGTAGTGCGAGCGGCCGGCGTGGAACACGAGCGCCGAGTCGGTGCGGGCCGGCAGCACCAGCTTCACGTCGACCCCGCGCGCCACCGCGTCTTTCAGCGACGTGACGAGCTGCGGGTCGGGCACGAAGTAGGCGTTGGTCAGCAGCACTTCGCGCTCGGCCGAATTGATGGCCGAGATCAGCGTGGCGTAGATCAGGCTGTAGGCGTTGTCGGGCGAGCTGCCGATGGTGTGCACCACCTCGCTGCCGACGCGGCCGAGCGTGGGGAAGTAGTCGCGCGGCGCCAGCGGCTCGCCTTTCTGCTTTTCCCAGGTTTCGAGAAACAGCTTCTGCAGCTCGGCGACGGCCGGGCCTTCGATCTGCAGGTCGGTGTCGCGCCAGGCTTGTCGGTCGGGCGCACGCACCGGATTGCGGCCGACGAACGAACCGCTCGAATAGACACTGCTGATGTTGATGCCGCCGAGAAATGCGGTCTTGCCATCAACGACCAGCAGCTTGCGGTGATCGCGCTGGTTCACGTCCCAACCGGCCTTGGCGGTCAGCGGGTTGACGGGGTTGAACTCGAGCACACGAATGCCGGCGTCGACCAGGCGCTGAAAAAACTCGGCCGGCGTGGCCAGCGTTCCGACGCTGTCGTGGATCAGATTCACCTGCACACCCTCGCGCTGCTTCGCCACCAGCGCGTCGGCGAACTGCCGGCCCACTTCGTCGTCTTCGAGAATGTAGGTTTCCATGTTGATGTGGTCGCGTGCCGCGCCGATGGCCGTGAACATCGCTTCATACGTGGCCGGCCCGTTCTGCAGCAGCGCCACCTTGTTGCCAGCCAGCAGCGGGCTGTCGGAGATGGCTTGTTCGAGCGCGAGATGGCGGTCGAGCACGTCGGTGTCGTTGCCGGCGCTGCGCAGGCCTTCGATCACCTGTTTGCTGCGCGCCGCCGAGAGCGGGCCGCGGGCGCCTTCGATGCGCGCGGCCGGCGCCGAGCGTGCCATGTCGGGGACGATGCGCGGCAGCGAGCCGCAGCCACTCAGCAGCGCGAAGATCGGCAGGACGGCGATGGCCCAACGTGGCAGAGACACGGTCAGCGGCTGGGCGTGGTCTGCGCGAGCTTGCCGCGACAGGCGATGCGCGCCTGCGCGTCGGTCTCGGCTTCGCAGCGCGCCGAAGCGTCGTTGATGCCCCCGGCCGCCGCCGACCCGGCCCGGCGCTGCGCGCGCGGCTCCTGGGGCAGCGACACGGCTGGTTTTCTGCCGAGCGGAATGTTGATTTGCGGCTTGATCGGGTCTTCTGGCCGCAGGTCACCCGGGGTCGATGCGCTCTCGCGCAGTTCGGTCGGGCTCAGCGCTCGCGGGACCGGTTTCACCCGGGGGGTCGCCGAAGCGCCGGAGGCGGGCGGCACCGCAGCCGTTTGCGCCACGGCAGAAAAGAGCGAGACGGCAAGCGTCAGCGCAGCCGCGAGCGGCAAACAACGGATGTTCATGGCGATTCCCTCGAGGCCGTGCAGCGAGATGCTGCGAGTCGGCTCAGCTTGGGCCCGCCCACCACCGGGCGCTGTAGGACGATCCGCCTTCAGCGCATCGGCGCGCGCCGATACCGCTACAGCGCTACGACAGCGTGCGGATCAGCACCTTGCGAAAGCGGATCGTGCCGCCGGCCGACTGCAGCGCGATCGGGCCGCTGCGGTACTTGGTGTCGCGCACGTCCACGGTCTGCTGGCCGTTGAACACCACCACGAGCCGGTCGCCACGCGCCGTGATCTCGAAGGTGTTCCAGCGGTCGGCCGCCTTCGGCCCGGGCTGCGCCACCTTGGCCGTGTCGACGATCGCGGCGGTGCCGTAGGTCGGGTCGGGGCGCTTGTCGAAGATGTTCACTTCGTAAGCGTTGTCAGTGCCGACCTTGTCGCGGTCCTGGCAGCGAATGAAGATGCCGCTGTTGGCGGTTTCGTCGGCCCAGAATTCGGCGCGAATTTCGAAGTCGGTGTACGAATCTTTCGACACGAGGTAACCCAGCTTGCCGTTCTTGCCCTGCAGCGTGCCGTCGACGAAGCTCCACTCACCGGCACCCAGCGGCGACCAGCCGTCAAAGCTGGTTGCGCGCGAGGTGTCGAGCAGCGTGATCCAGCCGCTGCCCTGCGTGCTGCTGGCGCAACCGGCGAGCGCGCTGCCGAGCAAGGCGGTGCCCGTGGCGAGAAATGTTCTGCGGTCGGTCATGGTCGGTCTCCTTGGGGTTGTTGTTGTGGCGAGGGAAAAACCGAGGCGCGCCGCGTCGCGCCACGCACGCGGCTGAGC
>JANYFX010000458.1 GCA_025359585.1 Rhizobacter sp.
TGCGGCCTAACCCTTCCATCGAGGGGATGCCCAAAAGGCTGCGCCTTTCGGTCACCCCTCATGTCAAACGTTAGGCGTCGCGAAAACGCTCTCGTCGTAGTCTCGCCAAGTCGTTCAATACTCATGATTGATGATGCGTTGCTGAAGTGTTGCTCCAAGAATGCTAGGCGGTCGGAGTGATCGCAACTCTTGGAGAAGCCCATGATCGGACGTTTGAGCCCCTTCCTCGCCGCGTTGCTGGTGTCCTTCGCCGCAATAGCACAGGCCGCACCTTGGTATAAGTGGAGGAGCAAACTGAACGGGAAGGAAACGTGTCAGCAAGTATCACCGGGCGAAGGCTGGGAGAAGGTCAGCGGCCCGCTCAAGTCCGACTGCAAGACAGCCTATTAGCTGCTGACTCCTACGCGCTGCCGCAACGAAGTGATCAACCGCTGTTGCGACTGGCGCTTCGCGAGGAAGCGACGCCTAACCCTTCCATCGAGGGGATGCCCAAAAGGCTGCGCCTTTTGGTCACCCCTCATGTCAAACGTTAGAGCGCGCGGGAACGTATGGCTACGGTCGCAGCACGCACCGCGTTGAGGTCGCAGAATTTGAAGTTCGAGGCGTCCGGCAAAGTCTTGGTCGCGTTCCTGGAAAGTCGGCGGCATGGCCAAGAAGAAAGCATCGCTCTGCACGGGCGCAGCACTTCGCAGGCCCTGCGCAGTAGCGCAGAGCCGGTCCCTTGGTCTGTCCAGGCGCCAGCTTCGCTCGCGCCGCCACGCCTGAAGCGCTTGGCCAGCAGGTGCGCTAGGAACGAGCATCGTGAGGTGAAGAGTTCAACTGTCTCGGCCACGAAAAGCTGGCAGCGAATCGAACGATCCAACACAATGCAGCAGCGGCCGCAAAGCCTTGGGTGTTCTTCGGAAGAGGCCTAACTTGAAACACAAATTCCAATACGGCTCGTTGCAGGCCAAGTCCGTCTCGGCATCAACCCAAAATCCGCAGGCCAGGGCGCGCCCTAACCACTTCATCGAGGGGACAGCCAAAAAGCTGCGCTTTTTGTCTGCCCCTCATGTCGAACGTTAGAGGTCGGGAGCACGATCGGTGGACAGCAAGAGGGCAATCGAACTCGGCGCGAAAGTCATGGAGCTTCAAGCACTCATGATTGCGTACGCGACCGATGGCCGAACATCAGATCAGCCTCGCACGTATCGTGATCAATACACAGAGGTAACGCTTGAGCTTGAAGACGCCAAGTACGCCAACCCGAACCCACATAAATCACTAGAAGTCTTCTACGCTTTCTGCAAGTTGCAGGAAATGAAGACCTATGCAAGCCGACGAGCGTACGTCGAAGAGCTCTACGCCGATGTCTTGCTGGACCTCAAGAGAATTCAGCGCCATGCGCCGTCCTCCAAGAACTGGGGGAAAGCAAACGATGCGCTCGCCGACGAGCTGAATCCAATCCGTGCTCAGTGGTTGAAGGCAAAGAACTTCATTTATTCCGCAACGCCAGATTTCGAGAACTCGATCAAAGAATCCATTAGCGCCGTCGAGTCATGTCTTATGGTGTTGCTCAATGAGCCGAATGGCACTCTCGGAAAAATCATTAAGCAAGCGAATCTCGATCCTGACATCGAGCGGCTTGTAAGCCAGGCATACGGTGCTACAAGCAACAAAGCCTTTGTTAGGCACGGCGGCACCACAGCATCGAAGCTAACTAAAGCCGAAGCCGAGTTCTTCCTAGAGTTCGCGGCAACATCTATCGTCTACATCACACAAAAGCTCAAACATGAGTAGTCCGACCCCTAACCCTTCCATCGAGGGGATGCCCAAAAGGCTGCGCCTTTCGGTCACCCCTCATGTCAAACGTTAGCCATCTCATCTCTATGGAACATCTACTCCCATTCCTTCAAACGCTCCTGTGGGTGGGCCTTATAGGAGTGATCGTCTGGCGTTTTAACAAGCCACTACACGGTCTCTTGACCGCACTCCAGAAACGGATCGAGACAGGCAGTGGCATCAAGGCTGGCCCATTTGAGCTATCGCCTCCGGTTCGCGTCCAACTCCCCGACGAACAAAACCAAAAGACGACCGCCGAAGTTAGAGAGCTTTCTGATACCGCGCCACCCGGCGGGCTAACCCAACTCCGCGACCTTTACGTGCAAGTCGAGGATCTAGCCATTCGCGCTGTTCAGGTTTCATACAACGTACCTATAGG
>JANYFX010000568.1 GCA_025359585.1 Rhizobacter sp.
CTCGAGGTCGATGCCTTCGGCCTCGTAGTAGCCCTTGTCCTTGCCGAGGTAGAAGGGCGCGTGCTCGCTGTAGGTGTACCAGTTGAGCATCAGGATCACCTTGTCCCGGGTCTGCGCCACGGCCGGCGCGGCGAGGCCGGCGGCCAGCGCGCTGGCGGCGGCGAGTTTCACAAGAGCACGTCGTTGCATGTCTGTCTCCTTGGGTTTTGTGAGGGGCGGGAAACGGGTGAGGGCGGCTCAGGCCGTGGCGGCCAGATCGTGGCGCTGCGACGCGTGCCAGGGCATCAGCCAGCGCTCGATCAGTTCGAGCACGAGGAACAGCAACACGCCGATCATCGACAGGATCACCAGCGCGGCGAACATCAGGGGCAGGTCGAAGGTGCCGTTGGCCTTCTGCAGCACGTAGCCGAGGCCGGAGTTCGAGCCGACGAATTCGCCGACGACGGCGCCGACCACGGCCAGCGTGACCGACACCTTCAGGCCGCTGAAGATCGACGGCAGCGCATGTGGCAGGCGGAACTTCAGGAAGATCTTGAACGGGTTGGCACCCATCGAGCGCGCCAGGTCGATCACGTCGCCCTCGACCGACTTGAAACCCTGCACCGTGGCCACCACGACCGGGAAGAAGCCGAGCAGAAAGGCCGCGATCACCTTGGGCACGATGCCGAACCCGAACCACACGACGAACAGCGGCGCGATCGCGACCTTCGGGATCGACTGCGAAAACACCAGCAGCGGGTAGACAAAACTTTCCACCAGCCGCGAGTAGGCGATCCACATCGCGATCGGCACGCCGATCAGCGCCGACAGCGCAAAGCCGCCGAGCGTGGCGTAGAGCGTGGGCAGGGTTTCGCGCAGCAGCATCGGCCATTCGGCGACGAGCTGCCTGGCGACCGACAAGGGGTTCGGGATCAGGTAGGGCGGGATCTTGAAGACGCGGATCAGGACGTCCCACAACACGACCAGCATCACCACCAGCCACAGCGGGCGCAAGGCGGGCGAGGTGATCAGACGGCGGGTGTTCTTCACGGCGTATTCACTGAATGGTTAATTGATGAGGCCATTCACTTCTCTCGAAGGAGGTAGCCCATGACCATCTCGGTGATGTGCGAGAGGCGCTCGGACAAGGCCTTCGGCGTCATCAGATCGCGCGCGAAGATGGTCGACAGCGTCGGGTTGTTCGAGAGGTAAAAATAGGCAAGGCCGGCGATCGAGATGTACAGGTGCACCGGGTCGACGCCGCCGCGGAACACACCGTCGCGCCTGCCGCGCTCGAGCACGTCGCCGAGCATCTGCACCAGCGGCGAGTTCATCTCGCGCACCCGTTTCGACTGCTTCAGGTGTTTGGCGCGGTGCAGGTTCTCGCTGTTCAGCAGCGTCAGGAACTCCGGGTGCTTGAGGTAGTGTTTCCAGGTGAAGGCGACGAGCCGGCGCACCGCTTCGGGTGGATCCAGGCTTTCCAGGTTCAGCTGCCGTTCGGCTTCGCGAATGTCGGCGTAAGTCGTTTCGAGCGCGGCCAGGAACAGCGCTTCCTTGCTGCCGAAGTAGTAGTAGATCAGGCGCTTGTTGATGCCGGCGCGCTCGGCGATGCTGTCGACCCGCGCGCCGCCCAGGCCGCACTCGGAGAACTCGGCCATCGCGGCCCGCAGGATCTCCTGCTGGGTCCGGTCGGCATCACGCGTGCGCAGTTCGATGACGGGGGCGGGAAGGGCTCGGGCTGGCATCCCTGGATAATTCACCGAATGGTGAATAGCGGCCATCGGGGCGAACCCTGAACGCTCCGGCTGCCGTGTGGCGCGTGGATCAGGGCACACTGCCGTCTTCGCCCTTTGCAACGACGCCATGACCCAGCCCACCACCGCCCGTTTTGCCGGCCACGTGCTCGTGGAAGCGTTGATCGCTCAAGGTGTCGACACCGTGTTCGGCGTGCCCGGCGAGAGTTACCTCGCGGTGCTCGACGGCTTTCACGAACACCGCGATCGGATTCGTTTCATCGCCTGTCGGCAAGAAGGTGGCGCGGCCTTCATGGCCGAGGCACAAGGCAAGCTCAGCGGCCGCCCGGGCATCTGCTTCGTGACGCGCGGGCCGGGTGCGACCAACGCAAGCATCGGATTGCACACCGCGTTCCAGGACAGCACGCCGATGATCCTGTTCATCGGCCAGGTCGCGAGCGTGCAGCGCGACCGCGAAGCGTTTCAGGAGCTCGACTACCGCCAGGTCTTCGGCCCCGGAACGCTCGGCTTTGCGAAGTGGGTCGGCGAAGTGCACGACGCCGACCGCCTGCCCGAGTACGTGGCGCGTGCTTTCCACACTGCGATGCAGGGCCGCCCCGGCCCGGTCGTGCTGGTGCTGCCCGAAGACATGCTGACCACGCTGACCGAAGCGCCGGTCTTGCCCCGCGCCGAACCGGCACTCGCCTGGCCGGCGCCGGGCGCGCTGCGCGACGTGCGCACGATGCTGCTGGCAGCGAAGCAGCCGTTCGTGATCGTCGGTGGCAGCGGTTGGGATGCGAATGCCTGCGCCGCGATGCAGCGTTTCGCCGAAGGCTGGAACCTGCCCGTGGGCTGCGCCTTCCGCTTCCAGGACCTGTTCGACAACCGGCATGCGAACTACGCCGGCGACGTGGGCATCGGCATCAACCCGAAACTCGCCCGCCGCGTCGAAGAAGCCGACCTGATCCTCGCTGTCGGCCCGCGGCTGGGCGAGATGACGACCGGCGGTTACACGCTGCTGCAGGCGCCGCGCCCGAAGCAGAAGCTGATCCACATCCATGCCGGTGCCGAAGAACTCGGGCGCGTGTACCACGCCGACCTGATGCTGCAGTCGGCGATGGCTTGCGCCGCGAAGGCGCTGGAAACTCTCGCGCCACCGCCAGCCGTGCCGTGGACCGAGTGGACCGCCGCGGCGCACGCCGACTACGAAGCCAACCACGTTGCGCACAGCGTCGAGCCGATGGACATGGCGGTGCTCGTCAAGACGATTCAGCGCCTCGCGCCAATCGACAGTGTGCTGACCAACGGCGCCGGCAACTACAGCGGCTGGCTGCACCGCTACTACCGCTACCCGAGCCTGCAACATGGCGGTCGCAGCCAGCTCGCGCCGACCTCGGGCGCGATGGGTTACGGCGTGCCCGCCGCCATCGCCGCCGCGCTGCTGCAGCCACAGCGCACCGTGATCAACATCGCCGGCGACGGCGACTTCCTGATGACCGGGCAAGAGCTCGCCACGGCCTCGGGCTACGCCGCCGGCACGGGCCTCGGCAAGTTGATCAGCATCGTCGTCGACAACGGCACCTACGGCACGATCCGCATGCACCAGGAGCGCGAGTACCCCGGGCGCGTGAGCGGCAGCGACTTGTTCAACCCCGACTTCGCGGCGCTTGCGCTGGCCTACGGCTGGCGCGCCGAGCGT
>JANYFX010000582.1 GCA_025359585.1 Rhizobacter sp.
CAACTCGCGCGCGCGGGCCACGACGTGACCCTGTTCGAGAAGAACGACGCGATCGGCGGCCTGATGCGCTTCGGCATCCCCGACTTCAAGATGGACAAGTCGCACATCGACCGGCGCGTCAAGCAGATGCAGGCCGAGGGCGTGACGATGCGCACTGGCGCGCTGGTCGGCAAGCTGCCCGAAGACACCAAGGTCACCAACTGGGCCAAGGAAACGATCACGCCCGAGCAGCTGAAGGCCGAGTTCGACGCGGTATTGCTGACCGGCGGCGCCGAAGCCTCGCGCGATCTGCCGGTGCCGGGGCGTGATCTCGAAGGCGTTCACTTCGCAATGGAGTTCCTGCCGCAGCAGAACAAGATCAACGCCGGCGGCAAGGTCAAGGGCCAGTTGCGCGCTGACGGCAAGCACGTCGTCGTGATCGGTGGCGGCGACACCGGCAGCGACTGCGTCGGCACGAGCAACCGGCACGGTGCCATCAGCGTCACGCAGTTCGAGCTGATGCCGATGCCGCCCGAGCAAGAGAACAAGCCGCTGGTCTGGCCGTACTGGCCGATCAAGTTGCGCACCTCGTCGAGCCACGAAGAAGGCTGCGAGCGCGAGTTCGCGATCGCCACCAAGGAATTCATCGGCGGCGAAGGCAAAGACAAGGGCAAGATCAAGGCGCTCAAGTCGGTGCGCGTCGAATGGCAGGGCGGCAAGATGGTCGAAGTGCCCGGCAGCGAGCAAGTCATTCCCGCCGATCTGGTGCTGCTGGCGATGGGTTTCGTCAGCCCGGTGGCGAGCGTGCTCGAAGCCTTCGGCATCGAGAAAGACGCGCGTGGCAATGCCAAGGCGAGCATGGACTTCAGCGGCGGTTATGCCACCAACGTCGCCAAGGTGTTCGCTGCGGGAGATATGCGGCGCGGCCAGTCGCTCGTGGTCTGGGCGATTCGCGAAGGTCGCCAGGCGGCGCGCGCGGTCGACGAATTCCTGATGGGTTACAGCGATCTGCCGCGTTGAAGCATCGCGTTCTGTAACCGCGAGTTAAGGTGTTCATGACGGTCCTGCGCCTGCGCAGGGCCCATGCGACAATGTTTCGAGCGATGCCGACGCCCGGTCTCCGGGCCGTGCCGAGCCTCTCACCCGCGACAAGAACACCTGACGAATGCCGAGTGAAACCCCCCAGCCGAACGCCGATCCCTTGCACTCCGCCAAGCTGATCGAGATCGACCACGTCAGCTTCGGATACGACGCCAGCCGAACCATCCTGAACGACGTTTCGCTCGATTTCGAGCGTGGCAAGGTCACTGCGATCCTCGGCGGTTCGGGTTGTGGCAAGACCACGCTGCTGCGATTGATCGGCGGCGTGCACCCCGCCACCAAGGGCATCGTTCGTTTCGACGGTGAAGTCGTCGACACGCGCAACAAAGACCAGCTCTTCAAACTGCGCCGCCGCCTGGGCATGCTGTTCCAGTTCGGTGCGCTCTTCACCGACCTGTCGGTGTTCGAGAACGTGGCCTTTCCGCTGCGCGAGCACACCGATCTGGCCGAGCCGATGATCCGCGACGTCGTGCTGATGAAGCTCAACGCGGTCGGCTTGCGCGGGGCGGCACAACTGCGCATCTCCGAAATCTCCGGCGGCATGGCGCGCCGTGTCGCGCTGGCGCGGGCTGTCGCGCTCGACCCCGAAGTCATCATGTACGACGAGCCCTTCGCCGGTCTCGACCCGATCTCGATGGGCGTGGCCGCGAACCTGATCCGCACGCTCAACGACACCACGCGCGCCACCTCGCTGATCGTGTCGCACGACGTGCAGGAGTGTTTCGCGATCTGCGACTACGCGTATCTTTTGTCGTCGCAAGGTCGTGTAGTGGCGCACGGCAAGCCTGAAGAATTGAACGCATCGGAAGACGCGGAAGTGCGCCAGTTCATTCGCGGTGAGCCCGATGGGCCGGTGCGGTTTCACTATCCGGCGCGGCCGCTGGCCGAAGACTTCGGGGTGCCGGCATGAGCCTGCCCGGCCGCCCGAAAGGCTCATACACCGCAGTGCAAAGCACGGAGGTTGCCTGATGAGCGACTTCGTGAGCTCCGTCGGCCGCAAGACGCTCGAGATTTTTCAGTCTCTCGGACACCACGCGTTCTTCTTCTACGACCTGCTGCGCAACATCCCCGCGGCCTTGCGCCGGCCTTTTCTCGTGGTCGCGCAGATCCATTCGATCGGCAACCTGTCGCTCGTGATCATCATGTCGTCGGGCCTCGCGGTCGGCTTCGTTCTGGCGCTGCAGATGTACTACGCGCTCGTGACCTACGGAGCGTCGGAGTCGCTCGGCCTGATCGTCAACCTGTCGCTGGTGCGCGAGCTCGGGCCGGTGGTCACGGCACTGCTGTTCGCCGGCCGCGCCGGCACCTCGCTCACGGCCGAGATCGGTTTGATGAAAGCCGGTGAACAGCTCGCCGCGATGGAGATGATGGCCATTGACCCGAAGAGCCGCGTGCTGACACCGCGTTTTCTCGGCGGCATCGTCTCGATGCCGATCCTGGCGATCCTGTTTTCGGCGGTCGGCATTCTCGGCGCTTACGTGGTGGCCGTGCTGTTGATCGGTGTCGACTCCGGCAACTTCTGGTCGATCATGCAGAGCAGCGTCGACGTGAAGCGCGACGTGGGCAACGGCATCGTCAAGAGCATGGTGTTCGGCGTGATCTGCACGTTCGTTGCGGTCTACCAGGGTTACGAAGCCAAGGCCACGCCCGAAGGCGTGGCGCACGCAACGACCCGCACTGTCGTGATCGCTTCGCTCGGTGTGCTGGCGATGGACTTCGTGCTCACGGCGCTGATGTTCTCAACGCCTTAGGATCAGGATTGAAGGGAAAGAGCAATGGGCAAAAAAGGCATTGAAACCATGGTCGGCGTGTTCGTGCTGCTCGGCATGGCCGGGCTCGTGTTCCTCGCGCTGAAAGCGGCGAACCTCGGCAGCTTCAGCGGTGCCGACACCTACACGTTGATGGCCAAGTTCGACAACATCGGTGGGCTGAAGGTGCGCGCTCCGGTGCGCAGTGCCGGTGTCACGGTGGGCCGGGTCGCTTCGATCACGCTCGACGCCAAGACCTACCAGGGCGTGGTGCGGCTCGAGATGGAGCGCACGGTGCAGTTCCCGAGCGACTCGTCGGCGCGCATCCTCACCTCGGGTCTGCTCGGTGACCAGTACGTCGGTCTGGAAGCAGGCGCCGAAGAGAAAGTGTTCGTCGCGGGCGACACGATCAAGTCGACCCAATCGGCGGTCGTGCTCGAGAGCCTGATCAGCCAGTTCCTCTTCAGCAAGGCGGCAGACGCCGGCTCGACAGCGGCGCCGGCCGGGGCGGGAGCGAAGAAGTGATTCGGCAACGCGGATCGTTCCGGTTCGCTTCGGTCTTGTTGCTCGTGGCGACGCTGCTGCTCGGCGCGTGCGCCACGATCAAGGACGCGCGCGGTGGCCCGGGCCAGAGGCTCGACCCCTGGGAAAGCTGGAACCGCAAGGTGTTCGCATTCAACGAGGGGCTCGACGCGAACCTGCTCAAACCGGTGGCCACCGTGTACTCCAAGGTCGTGCCGCAGTTCGTGCGCCGCAGTGTCGACAACTTCTTCGGCAACGCGGCCGATGCCTGGTCGGCCGTCAACAACATCCTGCAAGGCAAGTTCCAGCCGGCGTTCGAAGACACGGTGCGCTTCACCACCAACAGCGTGTTCGGGTTCTTCGGCCTGCTCGACATCGCCAGCGAATTCGGGCTGGACCACCACTACGAAGACTTCGGGCAGACGCTGGGGCGATGGGGCCTGGGGGCAGGCGCCTACGTGGTCTGGCCGTTGTTCGGGCCTTCGTCGGTGCGTGACTCGATCGCGCTGCCGCTGGACCGCTCGTTCTCGCCGGCCCTGGTCCTCAACGACGGCAGGGCGCAGTGGGGCATCACGGTGCTGCAGGTGATCAACACCCGCGCCAACCTGCTGGGTGCGAGTCAACTGCTCGACGACATCGCGCTCGACAAGTATTCATTCCTGCGTGACGCATACCTGCAGCGTCGCCGCAGTCTCATCTTCGACGGCGACGAGCCGCCGTCCGCAACGCCGCCCGACGACGCCGAGCCGGCTGCCCCCGCCGATGCGGCTTCAGCGCCAGCGGCTGCCGCTTCGGTGCCGGCCACCGCTGCTTCGGTACCGGCCACCGCTGCTTCGGCCGTCGCGAAGTGAAAGTTCGCCACGGAGTTGGTGGTGGGTCCGGTGAACGGAACAGCCCCTTGCAGCGTTGATGATCTCGCACCGCAATGAACCAAAAGATCAGTGCGGGCTCTGAGAAACAGCGGGCGCCTTCCGGCCCGCGAAACGAAAGGACATTGATGACCACGACCCGAATCACCGCATGGCTTTCCGTGGCTGCACTCAGCCTGGGCTGTGCGTTCGCGCAAGCGCAGACCGCCAAGGCGCCCGATGCCCTCATCAAGGAAGTTTCGACCGACGTGCTCGATTCGGTCCGCGAAGACAAGTCCATCAAGGACGGCGACGTTCAGAAGGTCATCGCTCTGGTCGACGCCAAGGTCATGCCACACGTGAACTTTCAGCGCATGACGGCGTCTGCCGTCGGCCGTTACTGGCGTCAGGCCACGCCCGAGCAGCAGAAGAAGCTGCAGGACGAGTTCAAGGTGCTGCTGGTGCGCACCTACTCCGGCGCGCTCGCGCAAGTGCGTGACCAGACCGTCCAGCTCAAGCCCATGCGCTCCAGCCCCGAAGACAAGGAAGTTGTCGTTCGCACCGAGATTCGCGGCCGCGGCGACCCTATCCAGCTCGACTACCGGCTCGAGCAGGTGGCGGGCGGGTGGAAGATCTACGACGTGAACGTGCTCGGCATCTGGCTCGTCGAAAACTACCGTAACACATTCTCGCAAGAGATCGGTGCGAACGGCATCGACGGCCTGATCGCGAAGCTGGCCGAACGCAATGCCAAGGCCTCGGCCGGCGCTGCGAAGAGCTGACGCGCCATGCTGTTGTTGCCCGCCGCCATCACCGCGCGCGAAGCCCGCGACACGCAGCGTCTGCTCGCGCAGGCGTTGCGGAACGAGCCCGAGACCGGCGTGGTGATCGACGCTTCGAACTTGCAGCAGTTCGACTCGTCGGCATTGGCCGTTCTGCTCGAATGCGAGCGGCTGGCGCAGGCCTTCGGCAAGGCCTTTTCCGTGCGCAACGCGCCCCCCAAACTCGCGGCGCTGGCCAAGCTCTACGGTGTCGACGTGCTGTTGTTCCGAGACGCGGCGGTTGCTGCCGCGTAGAACCGCGGCTCAGAGACTGGCGCTGCGCTGTGCCCTGAGCCGCGCAAGGCGTGCCCACAGCCGCCAACCCAGCAGCACGCTGATGATCGCCGCGTAGACCGCCACTTCTGCATAGTTGTGCTTGGCCGAGCGCATCCAGAAAAAGTGCAGCAGGCCGAGCAGCACGACCGCGTAGACCAGCCGGTGCAGCAGCTGCCAGCGTGGTGCGCCCAGCGCCTTGATCGCGCGGTTGAACGAAGTCAGCGCCAGCGGCGACATCAACAGCAACGCGCTGCTGCCCACCAGAATGAACGGGCGCTTGACGATGTCTCGCACGATGTCGTCGAACACGAAACCCATGTCGAGCCAGCCGTAACACAGGAAGTGCAGGCAGCCGTAGAAAAACGTGAACAGGCCCAGCATGCGCCGAAACCGCGCCAGCGCAGGTTGCCTGGCGATCTGGCGCAGTGGGGTGATGGTGAGCGTGATGCACAGGAAACGCAGCGTCCAGTCGCCGGTCGAGCGGATCAGCGCTTCGGCCGGATTGGCGCCCAGCGCATCGGCGAACGCGCCGTACACCAGCCACGCGAGCGGAAGCAGGCACAGCACGAACAGCAGCGCCTTGGCCGCCGGCCGCAACAGCAGTGGTTTGGCGCGGCGCGCGGTCGGTGTGGCTGCGCGCGGTGTCAGAACGGTGCTTTGATTCATCGCACGAGCGCGCCGCTCAGTAGTTCTTCTTCAAGTCCATGCCGGCGTACAACTGCCCCACCTGGGCCTCGTAGCCGTTGAACATCAGCGTCGGCCGCTTCTTCGCGAACAGGCCGTCTTCGCCGATGCGGCGCTCGGTGGCCTGGCTCCAGCGGGGGTGATCGACATTGGGGTTCACGTTGGAATAGAAGCCGTACTCGTTCTTCGCCGCCTTGTTCCACGCGGTGCCCGGCTCCTTCTCGACGAAGCGGATCTTGACGATCGACTTGCCACTCTTGAAACCGTACTTCCAGGGCAAGACCATGCGCACCGGCGCACCGCTTTGGTTGGGAAGCACCTCGCCGTAGAGGCCGAAGCTCAGCAGCGACAGTGGGTGCATCGCTTCATCCATGCGCAGCCCTTCGACATAGGGCCACTCGAGCACACGCGAGCCCACGAAAGGCATCGTCTTCGGGTCGGCCAGTGTCACGAACTCCACGTACTTCGCGTTGCCGGTGGGCTCGACTTTTTTGATGAGTTCCGAGAGCGAATAACCCACCCACGGAATCACCATCGACCAGCCTTCGACGCAGCGCAGCCGGTAGATGCGCTCTTCCATCGGTGCCAGCTTGAGCAGTTCATCGAGATCGAAGACCTTCGGCTTCTTGACTTCGCCTTCGATGGTCACGGTCCATGGCCGGGTCTTCAGCGTGTGCGCGTTTTGCGCCGGGTCGGACTTGTCGGTACCGAACTCGTAGAAGTTGTTGTAGCCCGTCACGTCGACGTAGGGCGTGAGCTTTTCCATCGTGACGGCGCCGGCGACCGCGCTGCGCGCGCCGGCCAGCGCGGCGAGCTTGTTGGGCCGCGCAACCTGGGCGAGTGCGTCGCGCCCGGCCCAGGCCGCCAGCGTGGCACCGGCGGCGCCGGTGGCGAGCAGCTTGAGCATGTCGCGCCGGCGTTCGTAGGCCGCCACCGGAGTGATCTCGGAAGCGTGGGAGTGAACGAAACCTCGGTTCTTGAGGAAATGCATGGTTCGGGTCCGGTGGGGGTCTTCGAAAGTATGTCGCCACCGCGGCCGCGCTTCTTACAGCGCCACCGCGGCCTTAAATCACGTCGCCGAAATCGGTGGGCTCGAAGAGCTGCAGCGAGCTTTTCGATACCCGTTCGCGAAAGCTCTTGCGCGCGAACAGTTTGGCCTGTGCCTGATCGGGCAGGTCGGTGATGTTGATGACGTTCTTGACGATCAAGGTGTCGATCAGGTCTTCGATCACGCGCACGAAGTCTGCATCGAGCCGGTCGAAGGCTTGCGGTGCGTCGCGGGCGGGGCTGCCGACGAAGGCTTGCACTTCGTCGTGCCCGTCGGCCAGAAACTCATGGGCGTCACCGCCGCTGCGGTGCAGGCTCTCGATCAGGCCGGAGGCGTCGCGACGAACATAGGGCATGCGCCGCACTATACCGACCGGGCGCGTTTGGCGCTCGTGGAAAGGGCCGGTCAAGACCGGCCCTTTTCGGGGATCGGCGGTGCCTTTGAGAGTCAGTGCAGACCGGCGATGTAGTCCGACACGGCCTTGATTTCCTTGTCGTTCAGCTTTGCGGCCACGCCAGTCATCGGCAGGCTGTTCTTGCGCACGCCGCCGCGGAAGGCGATCAGCTGCGCTTCGGTGTAGTCGGCGTGTTGCCCGGCCAGGCGCGGGTACTGGGCCGGAATGCCGGCGCCGCTCGGGCTGTGACAGCCGGCGCAGGCCGGGATGCTGCGGTCGGCGATTCCGCCGCGGTAGATCTTCTCGCCGAGCGCGACCAGATCCTTGTTCTTCGCGAAGCCCGGCTTGGCCTCCTTGCTGGCGTAAAACGCGGCCACGTTCTTCATGTCGGCCTCGCTGAGCGTGGCCGACATGCCCTGCATGATCGCGTTGGCACGTTTGCCGGCCTTGAACTCGGCGAGTTGCTTGGCCAGGTACTCCGGGTGCTGGCCTTGCAGGATCGGGTTGGCCGGGCTGCCGCGCGAGCCGTCGGCTGTGTGGCACGCGCCGCACACGTTGGTCGAAGTGAGCTGGCCTTTGGCCAGATCGGGCTTCGCGCTGGCTTTGGCCTCCTCGGCAAAGGCCGGGGCGGCCGAGGCGGCGGTCAGCAAACAGACGAGCATCAGGGCAGCAGACTTCATGACGGGGCGCATTTTCCAGTGCAAAACCGCGCGATTTTACAATGATGGCTTTGGGCGTCTTCATGGCCGAGCAAAACCATACAAATTCAGCGGCCGAAACGACGCTTGCAGACAGCGCTGCCGCAGAGAAACGCGCCATGGGCTGGACCCACACCGCGCGCTTTCTAACCACCGCGAGCCAGCTCGACCAGTTGCCCCCGACCGAGCTGCCCGAGATCGCCTTCGTCGGTCGCTCCAACGCCGGCAAGTCGACCGCGATCAACACGCTCACGCAGCAGAAGCGACTCGCGTTCGCCTCGAAAACACCCGGCCGCACGCAGCACATCAACCTGTTCGAGCTCGGCCCCAAGCTCGCCGCCAACTCGCTCTTCGCCGACTTGCCGGGCTACGGCTACGCGGCGGTGGCGCGCGGCGCGAAGCTGCGCTGGCAGAAGGTGATGGCCGACTACCTCGACGTGCGCCGCAGCCTGCTCGGTGTGGTGCTGATGATCGATTCGCGGCTCGGCTTCACCGACCTCGACCGCCAGCTGATGAGCTTCGTGGGCCCGCGTGTGGGCAGCGGCTCGGTCAGGCTGCTGGTGCTGCTGACCAAGGCCGACAAGCTCAACCGCAGCGAAGCCGCCGCTGCGCTCGTCGCCGCGCAGGCCGAGCTGGCCGAGACCACGACCGACGAAGCCGATGTCCGGGTGGCGTTGTTCTCTGCGTTGAAGAAGTCGGGTGTGGGTGATGCGGCGCAGGTGCTGCACAGCTGGGTGCACAAGACCTGATGTCTCGCGGGCGACGTGGCGTTGCCATCGCGGCCACGATACTGCTGCCGAAGGAGCGTTTGATGATCGAAACCTTTTTCGCCGAACTGCCGGGTGGCATCAGTGTGAGCTGCCGCGCCAGCGGCCGGCCCGGTGCGCCGGTGCTGATCTTTCTGCACGGTTTCCCCGAGGCTGCGTTCGTCTGGGACGCGATGCTCGAACACTTCGGCGACCGCTACCGCTGCATTGCGCCGAACCTGCGTGGCTTCGAGAAGTCGTCGGCGCCGACCGAGCCCGAGGCCTACCGCGTCAAGCACCTGACAGGTGACCTCGACGCGCTGATCGCGCAGGTCGTCACGCCCGAGGGTGGCCCGCTCGAAGCGCTGATCGCGCACGACTGGGGTGGCGCCGTCGCCTGGACTTTCGCGGTGCAGCGCCCGCAGATGCTCAAGCGCTTGGTCATCATCAACTCGCCGCACCCGGCCACGTTCCTGCGCGAGCTGCAACACAACCCGGAGCAGCAGCGTGCCAGCGCCTACATGAACTTCCTGTGCCGGCCCGACGCCGAAAAACTGCTGGCTGAAAACGACTTCGCACGCATGTGGCCGATGTTGACGAACATGGGCGCGACCGACACCACCCGCGAGGGCGGTGGCTGGTTGACCGAGGCCGTGCGCGACCAGTACCGCGCCGTCTGGTCCGCCGGCCTGACCGGTGGCTGCAACTACTACCGCGCCTCACCGCTGCGCCCGCCGACACCGCAGGATTCTTCGCTGATGCAGATCACGTTCGCGCCCGACTTCGTGACCGTGAAC
>JANYFX010000662.1 GCA_025359585.1 Rhizobacter sp.
ACGATCTCGGCCTGCCACTCGCAGACGCGCGCCGGTGTCGTGTTGGCCAGCACCTCGGTCTGGGCGCGCGCCAGTTGCGCCGCGTACTCGGGCACTTGCGTGCGCCGGTGCCAGACGAACCATTGCCGGATCGCCTCGCGCACGCGCGGCGTCTGCGCGTCGTTGAAATCGACGTAGCGGTCGAGCCACCAGTAGCCCAGGTCGGGCGCCGTGCCGTAGCCGATGCGCAGCGCGCTGCAGCCGCCGAGCAGCGCGAACACCACGCCGATAATCAGCGACCGGACCCCAAATGTTCGAAAGGCAGACAACATGGCGCTCGACATCGTGATCATGGCCGCGGGCAAAGGCACCCGCATGAAATCGGCCCTGCCGAAAGTGCTGCACAAGCTGGCCGGACGCAGCCTATTGCAGCATGTTCTGCAAACCGCGGCCGGCCTGGGGGCTGACGGCATCGTCGTGAACACCGGGCACGGGGCCGACAAGGTCGAGGCGGCGGTCACTGCACCGAACATGCAGTTCGTGCGCCAGATGCCGCAGCTGGGCACGGGCCACGCGGTGCAACAGGCCGTGCCGGCCTTGCATGCGCAGGGCACGACGCTGATCCTCAACGGCGACGTGCCGCTGATCACGCCAGCCACCGTGCACGCACTGATCGAGGCCTGCCATGGCAAGCAGCTGGCGCTGCTGACGATCGAGCTCGACGACCCGAGCGGCTATGGCCGCATCGTGCGCGGCGACCCGGCCGGCCGCGACGCCACCGAGGGCGGGCGTGTGCACGGCATCGTCGAGCACAAGGACGCGACGCCGGCCGAGCGCAGCATCCACGAGATCTACAGCGGCGTGATGGCCGCGCCCACGGCCGCGCTCAAGCGCTGGCTCGCCGCACTGAAGAACGACAACAGCCAGGGCGAGTATTACCTGACCGACGTGGTCGCGATGGCCGTGGCCGAAGGCGTGCACGTGGTCACCACGCAGCCCGCCAGCGACACCGAAGTGCTGGGCGTGAACAGCCCCGTGCAGCTCGCCGAGCTGGAGCGCCGCTACCAGCGCACCCAGGCCGAAGCGCTGATGGAAGCCGGTGTGCGCCTGGCCGACCCGGCGCGCTTCGACCTGCGCGGCGAACTCGTCTGCGGACACGACGTGGACATCGACGTGAACTGCGTCTTCGAAGGCCGTGTCGAGCTCGGCGACGGCGTGCGCATCGGGGCGAATTGTGTGATCCGCAACGCGGTCATCCACGCCGGCGCGGCGATCCTGCCGTTCACCCACATGGACGGCGATGCGCTGGGCGTGTCGGTCGGCGCGGGGGCGCTGGTCGGGCCGTTCGCGCGGCTGCGGCCGGGGGCGACGCTGGGCGATGAAGTGCACATCGGCAACTTCGTCGAGGTCAAGAATTCGACCCTCGCCAAGGGTGCCAAGGCCAACCACCTGGCTTACCTCGGGGACACGACTGTCGGCGAGCGCGTGAACTACGGCGCTGGCAGCATCACCGCCAACTACGACGGCGCCAACAAGCACCGCACCGTGATCGGTGCCGATGTGCACGTGGGCAGCAACTGCGTGCTGGTGGCACCGGTCACGATCGGCGCAGGGGCCACGGTCGGCGCAGGCTCGACGATCTCGAAAGACGTGCCGCCCGGCCAACTCTCGGTGGCGCGCGCCAGACAGGTGTCGCTCTCAGGCTGGACGCGGCCGGTCAAGAAAAAGTAGGCACCCCGCCGCCTCGAGGCCGGGCACCGCTCAGGGCGCTGCGTCCAGGCGCTGGCGCTGCAACACCCAGGCCTCGAACGCGGCCTGCGGCAAGGGCGGGCTGATCAGCATGCCCTGCAGTTCGTCGCAGCCCAGCGTGGCCAGAAAGTCGCGCTGCGCTTCGGTCTCGACGCCCTCGGCGATGACCGTGAGGCCCAGGCTGCGGCCCATCTGGATGATGGCGCGCGTGATCGCCGCCGAGTCGCGGTTGGCGGGCAGGTCGTGCACGAACGAGCGGTCGATCTTGACCTTGTCGATCGGCAAGTCTTTCAAGTGGCCGAGCGAGGAATAACCGGTGCCGAAGTCGTCGACCGAAATGCGCAGGCCCATCGCCTTGAGCCGGTCGAGCCGGTGTTTCACCTGGGGCAGATCGTCCATCAGCATGCGCTCGGTGAGCTCGAGTTCGAGCAACCCGCGGTCGGTGGCGCCGGCCGGCAACTCGCGTTCGACCGCGTCGAGAAACCCGCTCGCCTGAAACTGCACGTTCGACAGGTTGACCGCGACCGGCGCCACCACCAGGCCCATGTCGCGCCAGCGCAGCGCGCAGCGGGTGGCTTCGTGCAGCACCCACTGGCCGATGTTGAGCATCAGCTGGCGCTTTTCGGCCACCGGGATGAACGCGTCCGCCAGCAGCAGCCCGCGCTCGGGGTGGTTCCAGCGGATCAGCGCTTCGGCGCCGACCAGCATGCCGTCGGCCGCCCGCACCTGCGGCTGGAAATACAGCGCGAACTCATCACGTTCGAGCGCCTGCGCGAGCTCGCCTTCGAGCACCAGCTCGGCGTAGGCCGAAGCCGCCATGCCGGGCTCGAAGAACTGGTAGTTGGCGCGGCCCCGCGCCTTGGCCAGGTACATCGCCGAGTCGGCGTTCTTGACCAGCTCTTCCGGCGTGTCGCCGTCGCCCGGGTAGAGCGCGATGCCGACCGAGGGCGTGACCGAGATCGGCCGGCCTTCGGCGTGCACCGCCGCGCCGATCGACACGAGCAGTTTGTGGGCCACCTCGCGCGCGTCGCCGGCGTGCTGGTCGCCGCTGGACAGGCCGGCGAGCAGCACCATGAACTCGTCGCCGCCGAAACGCGCCACGATGTCGGTGCCACGCAGGCTGGCCGTGATGCGCGCCGCCACCGTGCGCAGCAGCGTGTCGCCCACCAGGTGGCCGAGCGAGTCGTTGACCCGCTTGAAGTGGTCGAGGTCGATGAAGAGCAGGGCCACGCGCGAATCGGTGCGCTGCGCGCCGAGCATCGAGCGCTCGAGGTGCTCCATGAACGACACGCGGTTCGGCAGCCCGGTGAGCGCGTCGTGGTGCGCCAGATGGTGGATGCGCGCCTGCGCGGCGTGGCGGTCGCGGATGTCGCGCACGATCGTCATGCGCATGCGCTCGCCGTTGCGCATCATCGTGCGCACGATGAACTCGACCGGAATGCGCTCACCGCTCTTGGCGATGGCCATGCTTTCGTAGGCGGTTTCCTGGCCCGAGGCGATCACCGCCGCGACCTTGGCGATGTGGTCGGGGGCGATGAACTCGATGGTCTTGCGGCCCATCATTTCTTCGAGCGTGTAGTCGAGCAGCTCGAGCACCGGCGGGTTGGCGTCGGTGATGAAACCGTCTTTGTGGAACACGATGCCTTCGGCGCTGGCCTGCATGAACTTGGCGAGCCGCTCTTCCGATTCGCGCACGGCCTGCTCGGCGAGGCGGAACTTGCTGATGTCTGAAATGAGCACGAAAGCGCCGAGCGGGCCGGTGCCGCCGGCCACCGGCCCGACGTGCGGCAGCAGGTGCACTTCGATCCAGCGTGTGCTGCCGCCGCGCCCGGGCAGCGTGCGCTCGTACACGACCGGCACGAGCTGCTGCAGCATGCGCTCGACCTGCGGCTGGATCTCGCGCGCCGCTTCGACGCCGATCACCTCTTCGAAGGTCGAGCCGAGGATCGAGTCTTCGTCGCGGCCGAAGGTCTCGGCGTAGCGCTTGTTGGCGAACTGGCAGCGAAAGTCGGTGGCGTTGTAGTAGGCGATCAGTACCGGCACGTTGTCGGCCAGCAAACGGAACAGGCTCGCCTGGCCCTGTGCCGAAGGCGAAGCCTGCAGCCCTTCGCGCACGTTGTGCAGGATGCAGGTGAACTGCGCGTCGCCCGCCTGCCGGCGCGCCAGGCAGGCGACGCTGGTGAGCGCGCCGCCAGCGTCGGTGAGCTCGATGCCGAGCATGAAGTCGTCGGGCCGACCGAGGCGGTCGAGCAAGCTGGTGCGCGAGGCCGCGAGCAGGTGCGTGCTCCAGCCGTGGCCGAGCAGCGTTTCCCGGGGCTGGCCTGCAAAGGCGCAGAACGCGTCGTTGACCTTCAGCGCGCTGCCGTCGGCAGCCAGCAGAAGGACCATGCCGGGCAATGCGTCCCAGAGGCGCGCATCGTTTTCAAGCAGGGTCGGGTTGGCAGCCATCGGAGTGCTCCGCACCGGTGGCGGGTGCCAACGGCCTTGGTTGCGGATGATAGGCGCCACCCTCGGGCGAACAAGAGGGCAAGCCCCCCGAGGCGGCCATCAGCCGGGTGCCGCCATGCCGGTGGCGCGCGCGGTCTCGACGGCCAGGCACAGGTCGTCCCAGGCCTTGGCCTTGTCTTCGGGGTTGCGCAGAAGATAAGCCGGGTGGTAGGTGACGATCAGCGGCACGCCCTGGTAGTGGTGCACACGCCCGCGCAAACGGCCGACCGGCTCCTTGCTGCGCAGCAGGCTTTGCACCGCGTAGGCGCCCATCGCCAGAATGATCTTAGGCTGCACGAGCTGCACTTGCCGGATCAAAAACCCCTCGCAGGCCGCGAGCTCGGCCGGTGCCGGGTTGCGGTTGCCCGGCGGGCGGCACTTCAGCGTGTTGGCGATGTAGACCTGCCGCGCCGGCTCGGCGTCGGCACGGGTCAGTGCGATCGCGCGCAGCATGTTGTCGAGCAGCTGGCCCGACTTGCCGACGAAGGGTTCGCCCTGGCGGTCTTCCTGCTCGCCGGGCGCTTCGCCGACGATCATCCAGTGCGCGCGGGTGTGGCCGACACCGAACACGGTCTGGGTGCGGCCCTGGCAGAGCGTGCACGCGGTGCACGCAGCGACCGTGGCGCGCAGCTCGGGCCAGTCCATCGTGGCGATGCCGGCGGGGAGCGCGGCACGCGGTGCGGCGATCGGCGTCGCCACGGCCGCGGGCCTCGGCGCGGCAGCGGGTGCGTGCGACGGCGCGGGCGCCTTCGCGCTCGGCGGCGCCACGACGACCGCTTCGGCCTCGTCGGCCACGGCGACCGCACCTGCCGGCTCGGCGTGCGGCGCCCAGACGCGCACGCCCATTTCGCGCAGCATCGCGACCTGGCGTTCACTCCAGCGCATCGTTCGCCCCCTGTGTGGCGGGGGCGATCTTCAGGCTCATCACGACCGCGTCTTCGCGTCGGCCGAAGGGCGCGGGGTAGTAGCCCTTGCGCAGGCCCACATGCGCGAAACCGAGGCGCAGGTACATCGCCCGCGCACGCTCGTTGCTGTCGCGCACTTCGAGCCACAGCCA
>JANYFX010000023.1 GCA_025359585.1 Rhizobacter sp.
AGTACTGCTGCAGGTTGATGAAGGCCGGGCGCTCGTGGCCAGTGTCGGGCTGCAGGTCGAAGCTGTAGATCTGCGCGTCCTTGAAGAACACCTTGCCGAGCTTCCACGACACGCCCTTGGCGACCATGCGCTCGCCGCAGCCGAGCCGGTCGAAGATCTCGAGCGTGCGCTTGGCGAAGCAGATCGCACGCGAGCCGGTCGAGAGCGTGTTGTCGTTGTCGAGCAGCACGACGCGCACGCCCTGCTGCGCGAGGTCGATCGCCAAGCTGAGGCCAACCGGGCCGGCACCGACCACCACGACCGGGTGGCGCGCGGGCGGCGCGGCGCTCTGGTCGGCGTGGCGTGTGTAGTCGAAAACCAGCTTCTGGTAGTCGACGCTGGCGACGCTGTGGGCCGGCTCGCGCATCTCAACCCTCCAGCGTCTCCCACATCTCGCGGTCGCGCTCGGCGGTCCAGATGCGCGGGTCGGCGTACTGCGTCACTTCGTCGAAACAGCGGGTCACGTCGAAGGGCATGCAGTGGTCGAAGATGACCCAGTGGCCGTACTTCGGCTTCAGCGCCGCAAAGGTGTCCTTGTAGACCACGTTCAGACTCTTGCCGGCAGCCACGCCGGCCTGCACGCTGGCACGCACGTCGGCGATGAAACCACCGGTGCTGTCGAGCCCTTGCTTCACTCGCTCGGCGCCGATCAAGGCCGGGCCGCGGCCGGGCACGAGCGCGGTGGCGCCGAGTGCGGCGACACGCTCCAGCGTCTTCGGCCAGTCGTTGAAGTAGGCGTCGCCGGCATAGGGCGTGGCGTCGAACTCGACCAGGTCGCCGCTGAGCAGCACCTTGTCCTGCGGCAGCCAGACGACGGTGTCGCCCTTGGTGTGGCCGCGGCCGAGTTGCAGCAGTTGCACTTCGAGCTTGCCGAGCCAGAGGGTCATCTTGCCGGTGAAGGTGAGCGTGGGCCAGGTCATGCCGGGCGGCACGCTTTCGACGTTGCTGAAGAGGCGCGGGAAGCGCCCGATCTCGCTCGCCTTGTCTTGCTCGCCACGCTCGACGATCAGGTCGCGCGTGTCTTCGCTGGCGACGATGTGCTCGGCGTTGTAGGCACTCGCGCCGAGCACACGCACCGCGTGGTAGTGCGTCAGCACGACGTACTTGATGGGCTTGTCGGTCACTTCGCGAATGCGCCGGATCACGTCTTGCGCCATCGCCGGCGTGGCCTGCGTGTCGGCCACGAGAACGCAGTCGTCACCGACGATGATGCCGGTGTTCGGGTCGCCCTCGGCGGTGTACGCGTAGGCGTGCTCCGAGAGTTTGGTGAACGTGACCTTCTTGACTTCGAGGTCGGCCTGCGAGGCGAATTTCTTGGGGGTGCTCATGCGGTCTCCGGTGGGGCTGGCGACAAACGGCGCCGATACCAAAATTCGTTATTGGCAAACTGGTTCGCAGTATCTTTGAATGATTCGCCATTGTCAAACTTGTTTGTTAGAGTTGCGATCGAGTCGGGAGGACCACTTTGCAACTCGAAGACGACGAAGACAAGGGGCAGCGCGGGATTCAATCGGTCGAGGTGGGCGGGCGGCTGCTGCAGGCACTGACGGCGCGGCCCACGTCGATGACGCTGAAAGACCTGGCCGCTGCCGCCGACCTGCCGCCCTCGCGCGCCCACCCGTATCTGGTGAGCTTCGGCAAGCTCGGCCTGGTCGAGCAAGACCCGCACACCGGCCGCTACGCGCTCGGGCCGATGGCCTTGCAAATGGGACTGAGCTGCCTGCACCAGTCCGACCCGATCAAGGCAGCCACGCCGGTGGCCGAAGTGCTCGCGCGGCGCATCGACCAGACGGTCGTGATCGCGGTCTGGGCCAACTTCGGCCCGACGGTCGTGCGCCTGATCGAAGGCAGCCAGCCGCTGCATGTGAACATGCGCGCAGGCACGGTGATGTCGATTCTGGGAACCGCCACCGGCCGCGCCTTTGCGGCAGTGCTGCCGGCCAGCCAGCTGGAGCAGGCAATGCGCGGCCGTTCCGATGAAGTGCGCCGCGCCGATCGTTCGCTCGTGAAGAACCTGGCCCGCGAGCTGAAGGAGGTGTCGGCCGAAGTGCGCTCGCACGGTCTGGCGCGCGCGATGGGCCGACCGATCCCGGGCATCAACGCCTTCAGCGCACCGGCCTTCGATCACGAAGGCCACGCCGTGCTCGTGATCACCGCACTGGGCCACGAAGACAACTTTTCGCCGGATTGGAATTCAAGTGCTGCCGATGGGGTGCGCCAGGCCGCCGCCGATGTTTCGATGCGCCTGGGCTTTCGGCGCTGAAAGCGCTTCGGCCATGACCGCCGAAGACTCAGCCGCCAGACCGCACCGAATCAAAACCGGGCCGTGGGGCCCGTGACACTGTCTTCGGGCCCGCGGAGCAAGGTCCAGACAGACGCTGCACCGACGATCAGCAGCCAGGCGGCCAGCGAGTTTTGAGCGCCTGCAAGGCCGCCGAAAAACAAACCGCCCAGGGCGATCCCTGGGGCAAGAACGAAGGCGAGCGGGTTGAATCGCATGACTGCAGTATTGAACGTGCGAACACAAATTGCACGGGTCGAAGCGTTGTTTGAATGTAAGAAATTGCGACAGCAGTGTGTCAGACGGCACGCTGCCACAAGTCAAAATCGTCGCCATGCTCGAACTTGACCGACCGCAGCCCGAAGGGGCCTCACTCGACGTCGCCACCTTCGGTGAAGCGATGCTGCTGCTCGTGGCAGACCGCCCAGGACCGCTCGAAGACACGCCCGGCTTCCACAAGCGCACGGCCGGCGCCGAGACGAACGTGGCGATCGGCCTGGCGCGGCTGGGCCTCAAGGTGGGCTGGGCCAGCCGGCTCGGGGCCGACTCGATGGGGCGCTACCTGCTGGCCACGATGCAGCGCGAAGGCATCGATTGTTCTAAGGTGGTGAGCGATCCGGCCCAACGCACCGGCTTGATGCTCAAGGGCCGCACCAGCGATGGGAGCGACCCGCCGATCGAATACCACCGCGCCGGCTCGGCGGCGAGCCGCATGGGCCCGGCCGATGTCGACGAAACCTGGCTGCGGTCGGCGCGCCACCTGCATGCGACCGGGGTGTTCGCCGCGGTGTCGGCAAGCACGCTCGAAGCGGCGAAGAAAAGTGTCCGCGTCATGCGCGACGCGGGTCGCTCGGTCTCGTTCGACCCCAACCTGCGGCCGACGCTGTGGGCTTCGACCGAACAGATGCGGCACGAGGTCAACGGCCTCGCGGCACAGGCCGACTGGGTGCTGCCAGGGCTCGAAGAAGGCCGGCTGCTGACGGGTGAGGCCACGCCCGAGGCGGTGGCACGGTTCTACCGGCAACTCGGCGCGCGGCTCGTCGTCGTCAAGCTCGGCCCCGAAGGGGCGTACTTCGATGGCGAGGCCGGCTGCGGGCATGTCGAGGGCTTTCGGGTCGACAAGGTCGTGGACACGGTCGGTGCCGGCGATGGCTTTGCCGTCGGCGTGGTCAGCGCACTGCTCGAAGGCCGGAGCGTGCCCGAGGCCGTGAAACGCGGCACCTGGATCGGCGCCCGCGCCGTGCAGGTGCTCGGCGACACCGAAGGCCTGCCGAGCCACGCCGAACTCGAAGCGGCCGGGTTGTGACAGCACGGGCGCGCCTCGCCGGCCGCACGTGAGAGGCCCTCGTCACGCGCCTTGCGTGCGCCGAGGGCTATGCTTGATATGCAGGCCCGACCTGTCCCCTCCTCTTTCCAAGAAGCCGACCCCATGACGCAGGCGCGCACCGAAGCCCCAACCCACCCGAAGGAAGACTGCATCCTCGTGCTGCAAGGCGGCGGCGCCCTGGGTGCCTACCAGGCCGGCGTGTTCGAGTCGCTCGCGAAGAGCTGGCGCGAGCTGAGCTGGGTGGCCGGCATCTCGATCGGCGCCATCAATGCCGCGCTGATCGTCGGCAACCCGCTCTCGACAAGGGTGGCGCGGCTGCGCGAGTTCTGGGAACTCGTCAGTTCGTCGTTCGCCGCGCCCGTCTCCGCGGCGGGCGTCGGCTCGCGCGAAGGCCTGAATGAAACCAGCGCCACGCAGAGCATGCTGTTCGGGGTGCCGGGGTTTTTCAAGCCGCGCTTCCCGCCCGCGCCATTCCAGCCGCGTGGCACGCTGGAGGCGATCAGCTACTACGACACCGCACCGCTGCGGCAGACGCTGGAGCGCCTGGTCGACTTCGACCGCATCAACTCGGGCGCGGTGCGTTTGTCGCTCGGTGCGGTCAATGTGCGCACCGGCAACTTCGAGTACTTCGACTCGGCCAAGCAGGAGCTCGACGCGCGCCACATCATGGCCAGCGGCGCACTGCCTCCGGGCTTCGCGCCGGTCGAGATCGACGGCGAACACTACTGGGACGGGGGGCTGGTCTCGAACACGCCGCTGCAGTACGTGCTCGACCAGCCCGGAAAACGCCACCGGGTCGTGTTCCAGGTCGATTTGTTCG
>JANYFX010000033.1 GCA_025359585.1 Rhizobacter sp.
CGCGGCCGAAGAACTTCTGCAGCAGGTAGACCATCGCCCAGAGGTGCCGGCCTTCCTCGACGTTGACCTGGAACAGGTTGCGCAGGTCGTACTGGCTCGGCGCGGTGTTGCCGAGGTGGCGCTGTTGCTCCACCGACGCCGGCTCGGTGTCGCCCTGCGTCACGATGATGCGGCGCAGGTTGGCGCGGTGTTCGCCTGGCACGTCTTGCCACACGGCTTCGCCCTTGTGCTCGCCGAAGTTGACCTTGCGCTCAGCGTCTTGCGCCGCGAGGAAGATGCCCCAGCGGTAGTCGGGCATCTTGACGTGGCCGAAAGTCGCCCAGCCGTCGGGCGTGGTGCTGGTGGCGGTGCGCAGGTACACGTCGAAACCGTGCGAACCCGAGGGGCCCATGTCTTGCCACCAGTCGAGGTAATTCGGCAGCCAGCCTTCGAGCGCGCGCTGCAGCGTGCGGTCTTCCTGCAGGTTGACGTTGTTCGGGATCTTGCTGCTGTAGTCGATGCTGCTCATGCGGTGCTTCCTTCAGACTCTGTTGCGATCGAATTGCGGTTTGGTGCCGGTGCCGTAGACCTTCAGCGCGCCGCCCTCACCCACCGCGTTGGGGCGAATGAAGATCCAGTTCTGCCACGCGGTCAGGCGGCCGAAGATGCGCGTTTCCATGGTTTCCTTGCCGGCGAATCGCAGGTTGGCTTCCATGCCGGTCAGTGCGTCGGGCGACATGCTGGCGCGCTCTTCGATCGCGATGCGGGTCTCATCCGCCCAGTCGATGTCGTCGGGCGCCGAGGTAACGAGGCCGAGCGCGAGCGCTTCGTCGGCGTCGAGCGTCTTGCCGATCGTGGCCTGCGCCGCACCGAGCTCATCGGCGTTGCCGTAGAAGCGGCGCTGCAAGCGGGTCTCGTGGCTGACCATCGGAAACACGCCGAAGTTCATAGCCGAGAGCGCGATCTTCGGCGCGGTCCCGGGCTCGTCGGGCAGCGCCAGCATGTAGCTGCGGTCGGCGGCGAGCGCGATCTCGAGCAGCGTGCCGGCGAAGCAGGAATCGCGCTCGATCAGCGCGAACATCGAGCGCGACGAGACGTCGAGCCGCGCCAGCGTGCGGCGCAGCAGCCCCACCGTTTCACGCACGAACCAGTGCGACGCGTTCGCGGCGAGCGTCGCGTCCATCGCCACCACGTCGGCGACCTGGCCTTGTGTTTTCAACAGCCAGGTGCCGATGTCGAGTTCGTTGGTGCGCAGGTGCAGGATCAGGTCTTCGAGTTCGCGCGCCATCTGCAGCGGGTACCAGTTCGAGCCCGCGACTTCGATGCCTTTCACGTCGCTCGGTTGCGGGCCGCTCGGCGCTTTCACGGTCAGCGTGGCGGTGCGGCCAGCGCGGTCGATCACGGCCGACACATGGTCGTAGGTGATGGCGTCTGCGGCCACGGTCTTGTTCAGCGGCGTCAACAGCACGCCCTTCGCGTCGGCTGGCCGGTCGCTCAAAGCTGCCAGCTCGCGCGCCCGTTCCTGCACACGCTGTGCGAAGCCTTGGGTCTTCACCACTTCATCGACGAGCCGCCAGTCCTTCGCCTTCTTGCCGCGGATGCCTTCGCTGGTGGTGCAGAAGATGTCGGCGTGATCGTGGCGCACCTTGCGCTTGTCGGTCAGGCGCGTCAGGCCACCGGTACCGGGCAGCACGCCGAGCAGGGGCACCTCGGGCAGGCTCACCGACGAGGAGCGGTCGTCGACGAGGATGATCTCGTCGCAGGCCGCGGCCAGCTCGTAGCCGCCACCCGCACACGCGCCGTTCACGGCGGCCAGGAATTTCAGCCCCGAATGCCGGCTCGAATCTTCGAGGCCGTTGCGCGTTTCGTTCGTGAACTTGCAGAAGTTGACCTTCCACGAATGGCTGCTCTTGCCGAGCATGAAGATGTTCGCGCCCGAGCAGAACACCCGATCGCGGCCGCTGGTGACGATCACCGTGCGCACTTCGGGGTGCTCGAAGCGGATGCGCTGCACGGCGTCGTTGAGCTCGATGTCCACGCCCAGGTCGTAGCTGTTGAGCTTGAGTTTGTAGCCTTCGCGCAGGCCGCCGTCTTCGTCGATCGCCATCACGAGCGTGGCGACCGGGCCTTCGAACTTCAGCGACCAGTGTTTGTAGCGGTCGGGGCTCGTCTCGTAGACGACGGGGGCGGTGGCTGTGCTCATGGAGCGCTCCTGAAGTGAGGCAGTATGCTGCATTCGTTTCCAAACAAATGCAATATACTGCAGTATTTGACTTGCGGCAAGCTCCACGCAGAAAAAAGCTTCGCGACCTGCCGGGCTCAGACGGCGATCACGTCACGCAGTTGCTCGCGCAAGGCGGCGAGTGCTGCGTCAGGGCTCATCTCGCTGGTGTCGAACACCGTGTCGGCCTTCGAATAAAACGCGGCGCGGCTTTCGAGAATGCGGCGCAGGTCGTTCATCGCTTCCGCGTTGCCGGTGTGGCCCGCCATCGGGCGCGTGTCGCCTTGCGCCAGCACGCGGCCCATGTGCTCTTCGGGCGTGGCGCGCACCCACACGGTGTAGCAGTGGGCCAGCAGCAGGTTGAAGGTGGCAGGGTCGGAAACAATGCCGCCGGGTGTTGCGATCACGGCGCGCGGAAAACGCTGGATCGTGTCTTCCATCGCGCGCTTTTCGTAGCGCCGGTAAGCAGCCGGGCCGTAGAGCGAATGGATCTCCGAAAGCGTGCAGCCGGCGAGCGCTTCGATGCCCCGGTTCAGCTCGACAAAAGGCACTTTCCAGCCCTCGGCGAGCGCGCGCCCCAGCGTGCTCTTGCCGGCGCCGCGCAGCCCGATCAGGGCGATGCGCTGGCGCCGCGCGGCCTGGCTCGCCGGGGCGCCGAACATCGAGGCCAGCGCACCGCGCGCCTGCACCAGCTCGGCATCGTTTCGGCCGCGCAGGATCTCGCGAATCATCAGCCACTCCGGCGAGCTGGCGGTCTCGTCGCCGACCAGTTCGGCGAGCGAACAGTTCAGCGCCTGGGCCAGTTGCCGCAGGAACTGCACCGAGGCGTTGCCCACGCCCATTTCCACATTCGCGAGATGCCGCTCCGAGACCTCGGCCGCTTTGGCCAGACCCTTGCGTGTGAGCCCGCGACGTGCACGCAGAGCGCGGGTGCGTTCGCCGAGTGCGGTGAGGAACGGGTCCTTGACCTCGGCGTCGGCGGGTTCGTTGGCGGACAGGTCCAAGTGCGAAGCCTTCGGGTTTGCGTGAAGATCGCGCCGAAAAAACGGCGCTATAGTGCAGTCAACATGCAACATATTACATCACATGTCGCAAACACAGAACCCGCAGGTTAACCCGCCGCCGGAGCGTTTCAACGCCGCTGCGCACCTGCTGGCGCTGAACGCCGGGCGGTTCGACAAGCTCGCCTACATCGACGACACGCAGCGTCTGACGTATGGCGAACTGGCCGAGCGTGTACGCCGCTGTGCGGCCGGCCTGCTCGCGCTCGGGCTGCGCCGCGAAGAGCGGGTGCTGATGGTGATGCACGACAGCGCCGACTTCCCTGTCGCGTTTCTCGGCGCGCTGTACGCAGGCATCGTGCCGGTGCCGGTGAACACGCTGCTGACCGCCGACGACTATGCCTTCATGCTGCAGCATTGCGGTGCACGCGCGCTGCTGGTCTCGCGCGCACTGTGGCCGAACTTGCAGACGGCTGTGGCGGGCACGTCGATTCCGGCGATCGTCAGTGGCGAAGGCACGGCGCCCGAAGGCACCCGCGCGTTCGCGAGCCTGCTCGATGCCCCCGCCCTCGCGGCGCCGGCCGACACGCTGGCCGACGACTTCGGCTTCTGGCTGTATTCGTCCGGCTCCACCGGCCGGCCCAAAGGCACGGTGCACACCCACGCCAACCTGTACTGGACGGCCGCGCTCTACGGCACGCCGGTGCTCGGTCTGCGCGAGAGCGACGTCGGCTTCTCGGCCGCCAAGCTGTTCTTCGCCTACGGCCTGGGCAACGCGCTGACGTTTCCGATGAGCGTGGGCGCCACGACCGTGCTGATGGCCGAGCGGCCCACGCCCGCCGCCGTGTTCAAACGCTGGACCGAACAAGGCGTGACGGTCTTCTTCGGCGCGCCCACCGGCTACGCGGGCATGCTCGCGTCGCCCGAGCTGCCCGCGCGCTCGAAGGTGAAACTGCGCCTGTGCTCGTCGGCCGGCGAAGCACTGCCCAGCGAGATCGGCGAACGTTTCACGGCGCACTACGGCTGCGAGATCGTTGACGGCCTGGGCTCGACCGAGATGCTGCACATCTTCCTGTCGAACCGCCCCGGCGACGTGCAGTACGGCAGCACCGGCAAGGTCGTGCCGGGGTACCACCTCAGGCTCGTCAACGAAGAAGGTGCCGATGCAGCGCCAGGTGAGATCGGCGACCTGTACGTCAGCGGCCCGAGTTCGGCCGCGATGTACTGGGCCCAGCGCGACAAGACCCGCGCCACCTTCCAGGGCGAATGGACCAAGACCGGCGACAAGTATTCGACCGACGCGCGCGGCTGCTATGTGTATGCGGGCCGCAGCGACGACATGCTGAAGGTCAGCGGTGTCTACGTGTCGCCGTTCGAGGTCGAGGCCACGCTGATGCAGCACCCCGCAGTGCTCGAATGCGCCGTAATCGGCATCGTCGATGCCGACGGCCTGACCAAGACCAAGGCCTGCGTCGTGCGCAAGAGCGGGCAGCGGGTCAGCGAAGAAGAACTGAAGGCCTTCGTGAAAGAGCGCCTCGCGGCCTACAAGTACCCGCGCTTCATCGAGTTCATCGACGAGTTGCCCAAGACGGCCACCGGCAAGATCCAGCGCTTTCGTTTGCGTGACGCAGAACGTGCACGCGCCGACGGGCCTGCCGCTTCGTGAGCGCGGTGCCGAACCCACAAGCGCAGTTGTCGTGGCGCGGGCAGCCCTTGCAGCTCGAATACCAGTGGATCGGCGACATGGCCTCGCCCGCCCCGGTCGTCGTCTTCCTGCACGAAGGCCTGGGCTCGGTCTCGATGTGGCGCGACTTTCCGGCGCGCTTCTGCACCGAGCACGGTTTCAGGGGCTTGCTGTTTTCGCGTTACGGCTACGGCCAGTCCACGCGGAAGCCTGCCGACGAAAACTGGGCCCCCGATTTCATGCACCAGCAGGCCTGCGAGGTGCTGCCGATGCTGTTCGCGCACCTGAACATCGATCGACCCTGGCTGTTCGGCCACAGCGACGGCGGCTCGATCGCGCTCTTGTACGCTTCGAAGTTCAAGCCGACCGGCATCGTCGTCGTGGCGCCGCACATCTTCGTGGAAGACGTGTCGATCACGAGCATCGAACAAGCCCGA
The DNA here is from genome assembly GCA_025359585.1 of Rhizobacter sp. GTDB lineage: Bacteria > Pseudomonadota > Gammaproteobacteria > Burkholderiales > Burkholderiaceae_C > LMDS01. The sequence goes on from JANYFX010000033.1 coordinate 5,323, forward strand.
GAGGCCTATGCCACGACCGACCTGCGCACGCGCCTGGCGCGCCACCACGCCGACCCCGACTCGGCGTTTCGCGGCTGGAACGACGTGTGGCTGAGCCCGGCGTTTCGCACCTGGAACATCGAAGCCGAACTCGCCAGCATCACCTGCCCGGTGCTCGCCGTGCAGGGTGAAGACGACGAGTACGGCACACTCGAACAGATTCGCGGCATCGCGCGGCGCGTGCCGCACACCGAGTTGCTCGTGATCCCGCGCTGCGCGCACTCGCCACACCGCGATCAGCCGGAAACCCTGAGCCGCGCCGCCGGCCGATTCATTCATCATTCCAACCTTTCCTGAGCAGGAGCCTCGCATGTCGTTCAAGACCCCCCTCGCCGCGGCCGCCGCCGCCGTCTTCGCCTTGTGCGCCGG
>JANYFX010000046.1 GCA_025359585.1 Rhizobacter sp.
GGTCGAGATCACGCCGCCCACGATGGTGGCCTTGACCACGTCACCCGAGACCAGCGGGCGGCCCAGCGAGTCGATGCCCGTCGTGGCCAGCGGCGTGAACGAACCGAACTCGCGGTTTCCGCGCCATCGTGCCTCCAGGCCCGAACATGCGCCTGCTAAGCTGCGCGCCTTTGTCCGCTGGAACTGGAGTCGGTTGAATGATGCGCGATATCGCCAAGGGCGCTGCATGGATGGTGCTGTTTCGCCTCGTCGATCGCTCAGTCGGGATCATCAGCACCTCCATCCTCGCGCGGCTGCTGCTGCCGGCGGACTTCGGCCTCGTCGCGATGGCCATGTCGATCATCGCGCTGATCGAACTCGCAACGGCCTTCAGCTTCGAGATCGCGCTGATCCAGAAGCCCGAGCCCGAGCGCGAACACTTCGACACCGCCTGGACTCTGAACATCCTCGTCGCCGGCGGCGGCGCGGTGCTGACCGGCGCACTCGCGTACCCGGCGGCAGCGTTCTTTGGCGACCCGCGCCTGGCCGCCGTGATGTTCGCGATCGGCGCCGCGTGGTTCGTCTCCGGATTCGAGAACGTGGGCACCGTCAACTTCCGGCGGCAGATGGACTTTGCGGCCGAGTTCAGATTGATGGCGTCCAAGCGCATGATCACCTTCGTGGTGACGATGGCCGCGGCGATCGTGTTTCGTTCGTATTGGGCGCTGGTCATCGGCATGTCGACGGGCAAGCTCGCCGGAGTCGCGCTCAGCTACTTCATGCAGCCCTTCAGGCCGCGCTTCTCGCTGAAGTGCGCCCGCGAGTTGTTCTCGTTTTCCGGCTGGATGCTGGCCAACAACATGGCCGCCGTGGTGGCGAGCCGGGTGCCGCACTTCGCCGTCGGGCGCTTCTTCGGCGCCCAGAGCCTCGGTGCCTACACCGTCGGATCGGAGATCTCGCAGATTGCACACACGGAGCTGATCGCCCCGATCAACCGGGCCCTGTTCCCGGGATATTCCCGGTTGATCAATGATCCCGTCACGTTCCGCCGCACCTGCATCGACGCGACCGCCGTGATCCTGCTGATCGTGCTGCCGGTCAGCATCGGTGTCGCGGTCGTGGCAGAGCAGATCGTGCGCGTGCTGCTCGGCTCGCAGTGGGGTGAGGCCGCACCGATCATCCAGATCCTCGCCCTGTCGGGAGCGGCGATGGCGGTGTCGTCGAACAACGTCCAGGTCTTTCTGGCGCTCGGCCGGCCTCACCTGTTCACGCTCGTGCTCGTGACTCGGCTGGTGCTGCTGGCGGGGATGATGCTCATTCTTTCCACCAGCCATGGCGTCACCGGCCTGGCCTTCGCGGAACTGTTCGCTTCGGTGGGAAGCCTGGGCATGAGCCTGCCGCTCGTGTTCAAGGGCCTGAAGCTGCGCGCCCGCGACTATTTCGCGAGTTTCTGGAGGCCGTTGATCGCGAGTTGCGTGATGGGCGCGGCCGTGTACCTCACGAACCGGGCCACGGGCGCTCCGGAGACCTTCCTCATGGCCGTGCTGGAGTTGCTGCTCAGCGTACCGGTCGGGGCCGCGTCGTACCTGGTGTCGTTGTGGCTGTTGTGGCAGGCCGCGGGCCGCCCCGAGAGTGTCGAGACGATGCTCGGCCGTCGTGCCCTCGAGATGCTGAAGAAGCTGACGACGCGCAAGCCACTCCGCGCGAGCGAGTAGCGGCCCACGGCGCGGCCTCGCCGGCGTCGCGCCTATCGACCCGAGTCGCCAAGCGCCAGAGTGGCAGCACCCTCGCCGCTCTTGAAGCTGTCATCGGTCCAGAAGTAGGCCCAGTCGCCGTAGCGGCCGCAGTGCCGGATGCCGATGTCGTCGAGATACCCGTGCACCACGCGCAGGGCTTCGGGCCGATCATGGTCGAAGATGATGTTCGCGTACTCGACCAGCCGCGTATCGGTGAACAGGATCTCGTCGTCTTCGCGCAGGATGCCGACGCGCTTCAGGTCGCGCATCACCGGTTGCAGGTAGTCGGCCGGCACGCCGGCAAGCGGCATGTACTTCTTCGAGAAGTAGACCTCGACCTGCACCGAGCCACACCCGGGCGGCACGTTGTTCGGCGACATCAGGTGCGGGCTGCTGGTGCGCGAGAACACGATGTCTCGGTCGTAGTAGTAGCTGATGTGCGCGGGTGTGAGGTCGGGCCGGTTGACCCCGATGTTGACGAGCACGCAGCCCGAGCAGGCGAGACGGCCGGCAGCCGCACGCACGTCATCGGGCACGCCGACGATCAGCGGCACGAGGTCAGGCAGCGCAATCGAGGAGACGAGGCCGTCGTAGTGCTCGCGCACCCCGTTGCCAAAAGTCAGCAGTTTCTGCTTCGGGTCGATCTGCACCACCTCGTGCCCGAGCTTCATCGTCACGCCACGCGCCCACTTCTCGAGGTAGCTCATGAAGCCGCCGCGCGACGGGTAGCGAAAGCCGGTGATGTAGTGCACGCTGCTCGTCGCCGGCGCGAGCGCACCTCGCAGCAGCTCTTCGAGCGAGGGTCGGTACATGCGCGGGCCGATCCAGTCGGTGGTGAGATTGCGCGGTGCCGTCGTGTGGTACTTCTCGGTGTACTGCACCGGGAAGTTTTCGGCGAAGTAGCGGCCGTAGGCGGCGACCAGCCAGTCCTCGTAGTTGCGGATCTCCGTGGACACGGTCGACTGTTTCGCGAAGTCCTCGATGATCTTCGCCATCACGTCGACCGGCAGGCCGAACATGTTGGTCTGCACCGGGTGCGGCAGGCGGTGGCCCTTCCAGTGATTTTCCAGCTTGTACTGCACCGTCTCGAACTGGCCGTCGACGGCATCGGCC
>JANYFX010000047.1 GCA_025359585.1 Rhizobacter sp.
TGGTGCTCGCGACCGGCGCCGACCAGGGCGCTTACGCCGAGCTCGGCAAACGTTACGTGCAGGCGCTCAAGCCCTACGGCATCACGGTCGAATTGCGGCCCACGCAGGGCGCGGCCGAAAACCTGCAACTGCTGCGCGACCCGAACTCCGGCGTGGACATCGCGTTCGTGCAAGGCGGTGCCGACGAACAGCTGCAGACCGACGACGATGGCCAGCTGGTCGCGCTCGGCAGCCTGTTCTACGAACCGGTCTGGCTGTTCTACCGCACCGACGCGGCGCAGCGCCTGCTGAAAGCACCCACGCTCACCTCGCTCTCGCAGTTGCCCGGCTGGCGCCTGAACATCGGTGCCGAAGGCAGCGGCGTGCCGAACCTGATGAACAAGCTGATCGCGGCCAACAACATCGAGCCCGCCTCGCTCACGCTGCTGCGCCAACCGCAGACGCCGGCCGTCGTGGCCTTGCTCGGCGGCGAGATCGACGCACTGGTGTTCGCCTCGGCTCCGGAATCACTGATGGTGCAGATGCTGCTGCAAACCCCCGGCATCGCGCTCTACAACTTCGCGCAGGCCGACGCCTATTCGCGCCGCTTCGCTTTCCTCTCACCGGTAACGCTGCCACGCGGCGTGGTCGATCTGGCGCGCGACCTGCCGCCGCAAGACGTGCGCCTGGTCGCGCCGACCGCCACGCTGCTCGCGCGCAAAGGCACGCACCCGGCCCTGATCCAGCTCTTCGTGCAGGCGGCGCAGCAGATCCACGGTGGCGCCGGCTGGTTCCAGCGCAAGGGCGAGTTGCCGATCGCCGCCGGCACCGAAGAGCCTCTCGCCAAGGAGGCACAGCGCTTCTATGCGGCCGGCACGCCGGTCCTGCAACGTTACCTGCCGTTCTGGCTCGCGAACCTGATCGACCGCATGTGGCCGGTGCTCGTCACGATCGTCGCCGCATTGATTCCGCTGTCGCGCACGCTCCCGCCGCTGTACCAGTTCCGCATCCGCAAGCGCATCTTCCGCTGGTATGCGCAGCTGCGCGAAGTCGAAGACGCGATCGACAAGCGGCCGGCCGCCGAGCTGCTGCAAGACCTCAACGTGATCGAAGAGCGTGTCGGCAACGTCAGCGTGCCGCTGAGTTACGCCGACGAGCTGTACTCGCTGCGCAGCCACATCCAGATGGTGCGGCGGCGTTTGCGCGGGGCCGATGTGGTGGCCGCTACACTGCCCTCGCCGCCCGCCGCCCCACCCTGATGACCCCTGAACAGCTTGCCCGCCTGCAGATCGACGCCTTGCTCGTCGCCGCCGGCTGGGCCGTTCAGGACTACGGCAGCTACAACCCCGGCGCGGCGCGTGGCATCGCGCTGCGCGAGGTGCCACTCACCAGCGGCCGCTGCGACTACCTGCTGATCAATGATCGCCAGCCACTCGGTGTCATCGAAGCCAAGCGTGCTGGCACCTTGCTGGTCGGCGTGGCCGAGCAGTCGGCGCACTACGCGGCGCAGTTGCCCGCTTTCTTCAAGGTCAGCGCCAGCGAGCTGCCGTTCGCTTACGAGTCGACCGGCACCGAAACCTTCTTCCGCGACGCACGCGACCCGGCCCCGCGCTCGCGCCCCGTCTTCGCCTTCCACCAGCCCGAAACCCTCGCCGCATGGGTCGCCGAGCCCGACACCTTGCGCGCCCGCCTGCAGCGTTTGCCCGCGCTCGTCACCACCGGCATGCGGCCGTGCCAGATCGAAGCTGTGACAAACCTCGACGCGTCTCTCGCCGCCGACAAACCGCGCGCCTTGATCCAGATGGCCACCGGTTCGGGCAAGACCTACACCGCGATCACCACGATCTACCGGCTGCTCAAATACGCCAGGGCGAAGCGCGTGCTCTTCCTCGTCGACCGTGGCAACCTCGGCACCGGCGCCATGCGCGAGTTCAACGACTACATCGCGCCCGACGACGGCCGCAAGTTCACCGAGCTCTACAACGTGCAGCTGATGCAGAACAACCGTTTCGACGGCGTCTGCAAGGTCACGGTCTGCACCATCCAGCGCATGTATTCGATGCTCCGTGGCGAGGCCGAGCTGGCCGAAGAACTCGACGAACATTCCAGCTTCGAGCTGGCGGCCGACGGCCGCCCGAAGGACGTGGCCTACAACGCCACGCTGCCAATCGAGGCTTTCGACTTCATCGTCACCGACGAATGCCACCGCAGCATCTACCACCTGTGGCGCCAGGTGCTCGAATACTTCGACGCCCACCTGATCGGCCTGACCGCCACGCCGGGCAAGCAGACCATCGGCTTCTTCAACGGCAACCTGGTGATGGAATACAACCACGAGCGCGCCGTGGCTGACGGCGTGAACGTGGGCTACGACGTGTACCGCATCAAGACCGAAGTGACCGAACAAGGTGGCAAGGTCGAGGCCGGTTTTCACGTCGACAAACGCAACCGCCTCGACCGTGCCACACGCTGGCAGCAGCTCGACGAAGACTTCGAATACGCCGCACCTCAGCTCGACCGCAGCGTGGTTGTGCCGAGCCAGATCCGCACCGTGTTGCAGGCGTTCAAGGACGCATTGCCCGCGCTGTTCGACCACCGCGCCATGGTACCCAAGACGCTGGTCTTCGCGAAGGACGACAGCCACGCCGAAGACATCGTGCGCATCGCGCGCGAGGTGTTCGGCCGCGGCAACGACTTCTGCAAGAAGATCACCTACATGAGCTACGACCCGGCGACGAACCAGCGCGAAAAACCCGAAACGATGATCGCGACCTTCCGCAACAGCCCGGCCACGCGCATCGCCGTGACCGTCGAGATGATCGCGACAGGCACCGACATCAAGCCGCTCGAATGCCTGCTCTTCATGCGCGACGTGAAGAGCCGCGCCTACTTCGAGCAAATGAAGGGCCGCG
>JANYFX010000050.1 GCA_025359585.1 Rhizobacter sp.
CGCGAGCAAGCCGGTCGCGGCGACAAAAGGCTGAGACATGGGTTCCCTATCGAAGTTGGTTAATTGTATTAACCAGTTTGGAACTGTGCATCTTGGTACTAACCCTAGCTTTTCAGGGTGAGCTACCGCCAATTCATCTGCAGGAGATCCAGAAGTCAGTGCGCGCAGCAACTACGGGAAAGCCATGAGGGCAAATTTCAATGTAGTTATTAAAGTTAATCAACTTGAAACGAGCCTTCCCACCACCGAGCGCGCCGGGCGGCCGCTGCGCCGGCCACTTCGCAAAGGAACCATGAGCATGAAAAACCACCTCCGAGCCTGCGCCGGTGCGGCCAGCCTGTTGACGCTGATCTCCGCCTGTGGCGGCAACGACGACCCCGCGCCCCTGCCGCAGCTCAGCGCCGCGAGCGGCGCCGCCATCGCCTACTGCACCGAGCTGGCCACACGCATCAGCTTCGCAAACACCAGCATCACCGCCGCCGCGCCGGTCGCTGCCGGCACGCTCACCGTGGCCGGCACGCCGGTCGGCGCGCACTGCCTGGTGACCGGCAAGATGAACCAGCGCACCAGCGCGGTCGACGGCAACAGCTACGCGATCGGCTTCGAGATGCGCTTGCCGAACGCCTGGAACGGGCGCTTCTTCTACCAGGCCAACGGCGGCATCGACGGTGCCGTCGTCACCGCCACCGGTGGCGTGAACGGCGGTGGTGGTTTGACCAACGCGCTCAACATGGGCTTCGCGGTGATCAGCTCCGACGCCGGCCACGTCGGCTCGCTCGGCCCGGCCTTCGGCATCGACCCGCAAGCGCGGCTCGACTTCGGCTACCAGGCCGCGGCCAGCCTCACGCCGATGGCCAAGAGCGTGATCAACAGCGCCTACGGCAAAGGCCCCGACCGCTCCTACTTCGGTGGCTGCTCGAACGGCGGGCGCCACACCTTCGTGGCCGCCGCGCGCATGCCCGAGCAGTACGACGGTTACCTCGCCGGCGCACCGGGTTACCGCCTGCCGCTGGCCGCCATCGCCAACATCTTCGGCGCGAAGCAGTACGCGTCGGTGGCGAGCAACCCGGCCGACATCTCGACCGGCTTCACCACCGCCGAGCGCAGCCTCGTCTCCGCTGCCGTGCTCGCCAAGTGCGACGCGCTCGACGGCGCCACCGACGGCATCGTGCAAGACACCGGCGCCTGCCAGAAAGCCTTCAGCCTGGCGCGCGACGTGCCGACCTGCACGGCCGCGCGCGACGGCACCTGTCTCTCGGCCGAACAGAAGACCGCCATCGCGCCGATCTTCTCGGGCGCGACCGACAGCGCGGGCAAGTCCTTCTATTCGAGCTTCCCGTACGACAGCGGCCTGGGCACGGCCGGCGTGGCGTTCTGGGAATTCACCGCACCGCTGGTGCTCGACTCGGGCGGCGTGGCGATGATCTGGGGCGTGCCGCCGGTGAGCCCGGTCGGCTTCAACGGCCCGGCCTTCGCGCTCGGCGGCAACATCGACGACATGCTGGCGAAGATCGCGGCGACGAACACGACTTACACCGAAGCGGCCTTGTTGTTCATGCTGCCGCCCGACCCGACGAACCTCGCCAAGCTGAAGAACCGCGGCGCGAAGATGCTGGTCTACCACGGCGTCAGCGACACGATCTTCTCTTCCGACGACACGACGAGCTGGTACGACGGTGTGGCAAAGAACAACGCCGGCGACGCCAGCAACTTCGCTCGCTTCTTCCGCGTGCCCGGCATGAACCACTGCTCGGGCGGCCCCTCGACCGACCAGTTCGACATGCTCACGCCGCTCGTCAACTGGGTTGAAAAAGGCCAGGCCCCCGACAGCGTGACGGCCAGCGCGCGCGGCGTGGGCAACGCGGCCGGCGCCAACGCCGATGTGCCCGCAGCGTGGTCGCCGGCTCGCACGCGCCCGCTCTGCGCTTACCCGAAAGTGGCAAAGTACAAGGGCAGCGGCGACATCGAACTGGCCGCAAGCTTCAGCTGCCAGTAGCGCCCCAGCGTTTGCCGAGGACCCCATGGACATCCAGAACCTGATCGCGATCGACACCCACACGCACCTCGAGGTGTCGTGCTGGAACCCGTTCGACAACTACGGCGAGGAATACGACCGCGCCGCCGACAAGTACTTTCGCTCCAGCAAGCGGCCGACGATGGCGGAGTCGCTCGCGTACTACCGCGAAAAGAAGATCGGGTTCGTGATGTTCACGGTCGACGCCGAAACCCAGATGGGCCGGCGCCGCATTCCGAACGAAGAGATCGCCGAGGCGGCGATGGCCAACCCGGACATCATGATCGCCTTCGGCAGCGTCGACCCGCACAAGGGCAAGTTGGGTGCGCGCGAGGTGCGCAAACTGATCGAGTCGCACGGCGTGAAGGGCTTCAAGTTCCACCCCACGGTGCAGGGCTTCGAGCCCTACGACAAGATGGCCTGGCCGCTCTACGAGGTGATCGCCGAGTACAAACTCCCGGCCATCTTCCACAGCGGCCACTCGGGCATCGGCAGTGGCATGCGTTGTGGTGGCGGCCTGCGGCTGCAGAACTCGAACCCGATGCTGCTCGAAGACGTGGCGATCGACTTCCCCGACATGCAGATCGTCGTCGCCCACCCGTCGTGGCCGTGGCAGGACGAAGCGCTGTCGCTGGCGATGCACAAGCCCAACGTGTGGATCGACCTGTCGGGCTGGAGCCCGAAGTACTTTCCGCCACAACTCGTGCAGTACG
>JANYFX010000056.1 GCA_025359585.1 Rhizobacter sp.
CGTCCGTCAGGCGTTCTGGAACGCAAGCGCTGAGGAGTAGCCGTCCGGAGGGCCGCGGCGCAGATCGACCTCACCCGTCGAGCCTGTGAAGCGGCGCTGAGCGGACCATCGGACTGCGACGACGACCGTCGTGGCGGGGCGGAGGGTGTGGGCTGTTCGGCTGCGCCACCCTTTCCCCATTCTGGCGGTAGTGGCCGAGCAAGCCGCCGCAGATGGCCCAGTCAGCTCAGGCGGCCTTCGAGGCCGCCTGTTTTGCAAGAAGCCGCTGTGCCTGATGGTCGTTTCCGCGGGCTTCCTGCGCCGTCTGTGCAGGTGTCTCGGCGGCTTCCTTTTCAGCTGCCAACGCGGCAACGGCGGCGGCGCTCACCGTGACGGTCGTTTTCGCGGCGGGTTGAGCCTGCGCAGGGGTATCGGCTTGCTTTACTTCCTTGGCCTTCGGATCGGCGGCTGCCACTTGCGCAGCTGCCGGGGCCCTCGTCGCGCTGGAGATCGGACTCGTCATGTTGTGCCTCTCACTCGCTTGAAACCTGGGAGCCCGACGGATTCCCTGAGGGGAAATCGGCGGCGGTTGTCGAAAGTTGAGGGGTTGGGCGTCGGCGCTTCAGTCACGCACGGGCGCGGCGCATCGTACTCACGCCGAGCACCAGGAATAGTCCCACCGCAAAGATCACGCTCGACGCCGGATGGGCGATGCCGCCCCAGGCGGCAACTTGCCAGCCTCCAGCCACCCATATCAAGACTCCGGCGGCGAGCCAGCCATCGTCGACGAACAGCCCGAACACCTCGCTGGCCACACCGGCCAACGCGCTCGGAAGCGCAGATTTGCCTGTGGCTTGGGCGGGGCCAGGCGATGCGACCTTTGCACGCATCGATGAGCACACTCGAACCAATACCAGCGCGATTGCCAGGAAGCTGGCAATCAGCGCGAGAATCGCCGCGTCCGCGCCTGGCCATTCAAGGCCGATGCCTTCGCCCACCCAGAACGTTCCAAAGCCGGTCAGCATCACGCCGACGCCGAACTTGAGCTGGTTCTCGGGCACCTTCGACAGCGGCCGGTGCAGGAGCAGTCCCAGCGCGATCACCAGCAGCAAGGCCAGCCCGGCGCCGGCTGCGGCGGGCACCAGCAACCGACCCCCCGCCCCCAACGCGATGACGATGAACACGACCTCGATGCCTTCGAGCATCACGGTCTTGAAGGTCGTGAGAAAAGCAATCTTGTCGATGACCTCGTGCCCCGCAGCACCTTGCTGACGCATTTCGCGCACCTCCTTCGCGAAGGCCTCGGCTTCGTCGTGCAGCGGCAGGACGCCGGCAGCCCGCAGAACCGCCTTGCGCAACCAGCGCAGGCCGAACATCAGCAGCAGGATGCCGACCACGAGTTGGAGGAACGGCAAAGAAATGCCCGTGAGCGTCCGACCCAGCACGAGCACCAAGGCCGTGAGCAAGGCGCCGCCAGCCGAGGCCCCAAGTAGCGCCGAGCGCCATCCACGAACCACGCCCACCGCGAGCACGATGGTCAACGCCTCGACGAACTCCACCATTGACGCCATGAAGGCGGCGAGCACCGAAGGTCCCACCGAAGTCCAGTCGATCATCCGCATGCTCCGTTGACATTCTCACAGGTACTCACATAGTCAGCTAATTGGCCGCTAAGTCTGAGTTCCTACTGTCGCAATCTCACCGATCCTGCGAGTCCGTGCTGAGGCCGACCGCATGAAAGACACACTACCACTCCGCTGCACAACCGCGGATCCAACCTCGCGGATCGGCGTCGCCGTCTGCTCGCGCCAAACCCGTCAAGGAACTCGCGAGGTGTGCTGTGCATAGGCGTTTTCGGCTGCTCGCCTGGCTGATTGCGGCCGGCATCTGCGCTTTGATCGCGCTCACTGCCCAGGGGCTGGCCAGTGCCACGCGCATTGGTCTGGAGTTTGGTGGCGGGTATGAGCTGCTCTTTGTTGCGACGCCATCACTCCCGACAGCGCCTTGAACTCGCCTGATCTGCTCGCCACGGCACATGAACTCGCGCGCCGTGCGAGTGCGAGCGGTATCGCCGAGCCTGAGGTCCGGGTTGAATCGCCGGCGCAGATACGCCTGCTGTTGGCAGGTGTCGAGGCAAGCAACCAAGCGCAGACGCTATTGCAAGGGCCGCCACTGCCCGTGAAGTTGCAGGTCAAATGGACTAACACTGTCGGCGGCGTGCTCGGAGCGGCCGACTTCACGGCGACCGTGAAGGCTGGCGTCGTCGCACTTGGCGCCATCTGCCTCCTGCTGGTGGTCGTCTACCGCACCCCGGCGCTGTTCGCCATCGTCGGCCTGTCGGCTTACCTGTGGATCGTGTTGGGTGCCTTCAACGCAATGCACGCAACGCTGTCGCTCGCCGCCATCGTGGCATTCGTGCTCGGCGTGGGAATCGCTGCGGACGCGAACATTCTGATCTTCGAGCGCTTGCGCGAAGAACATCGCCATCCGGGATCAGAGCGACAAGTCCTGTGGCGCGCGCTGCGCGGTGCCGGTCGGACGATTCTCGATGCCAGTCTCTCCATGCTGATCGTCGCGCTGGTGCTGTTCGTTGCCGGCATCGGGTCGATCCGGGGTTTCGCGTTGATGACGACCGTGGGCGTGATTGCCAGTCTGATCTGCAACCTCGGTCTGGTCGGCGCCTTGCATCTGCTAATGGCGCGTGACCGTGACGAGCGGGTCGCGGTCGAGGTCCTGCCGCCAAAGACCATCGACGTTCTGCGTGCCGCGCCGATCGCGGTCGCATTGGTCGCCGCGCTGATGGCAACTGGCGCGTGGAGCATTGTCGCGCGGTCCTTCAACTACGACATCGACTTCAAGGCCGGCACGGCGCTGGACGTTGATCTGGCGGGGCAGGCCATTACCAAGGACCAGGCCACCGACGTGATCGCCGGGTCAGGCATCGGCGCCGCGACAGTGGCCATCGCGGGCGCGAAACAGGATCACGTCGAAGCGCGTTTCGACAATGCATTGACGCCGGAGAAGATCGCACGCATCGTCGATCAGTTCAAGACAGCGTACTGCGACAAGGTGGCGTACCAGGAGAACACCGCCGACCCCGTCGTGGCGCGTGATCTGGTGCGACAAGCCTTGATCGCGTTGGCGCTGGCGCTGTTGGCACTGGCGGCGTTGGTCACGTGGCGCTTCGGTTGGCGCTTCGCCGTCGCATCGATGTCTTGCGTGTTGGTCTCGTCCTACCTCGTTGTGGCCGTGTTCTCGTTGTTCCATCTGGAGATCGATGTCACGTTCATCGCTGCGATCCTCACGGTGATGGGCTACGCGGTCAATGATTCGGTGGTCACCTTCGATCGCGTTCGCGACAACCTGCGTTCCATGACTTGGTCGAGCCGCTTGGAACTTCGCAACCTGGTCAATCTCAGCGTCACCCAGGTCTTTCGCCGCAGCCTGCTGACGCTGGCGACGGTCACAGCCGGTGCGGTCAGCTTGTACTTTCTCGGTGCGGAACCGCTACAGATGTTCGCGCTGGCGATATTCATCGGGCTGGCGTGCGTGGCGCTCACGACGATCTTCGTTGCCGTGCCGGTCTGGTTCGCGATGTCGCAGGGCCGTGCCGGTCGGCCGCTCGTGGTCTCTGTACACGTGCGTTAACAGCCTTGTTGCCCCACGTCAACTCCCACCGATTCGAGGAGTCCCCCAATGTCCAACCAAGCCGTCCGCGTTCCTGTGTTGATCACTGCAGTGCTCTTGTCCATTTCCGCGATAGCTCGCGCCGATTGCGAAACCGACATGGCGCAACTCGATGAGGTTCTGAAGAGCCCGAGCCTGTCGGCCGACGGCAAGAAGGGCTTGCTGGACGCGAAGAAGAAGGCAATAGCGGCCGTCAAGACCGATGACGATGCCACCTGCAACAAGGTCATCGTGGCCGCCATCAAGCAGGCCGGCGTGGCGCGAACGGCACAAGTGGCGTCGGCACCGACGACCTCGGCCGCCGCAGCTATGCCAGGTTCTCGTCTGGGTGACCTGGCACCGTTCCGCTCTTTGACTTCGGCCACGCTGCGGCTCGTCAAGTTGGGGGACCTGCCGAATGCGAGGATGAGCATCAAGGATCTGGAGACGGCCTGGGATCAGGCCGAGCCGCGTTTGCGTCCCCGCAACGCCGACATTTGGAAGACAGTCGACCAGGCGATCGATCGCGCCCTGTCGGCGCTTCGGGCTAGCCAGCCCGATGCGACGGCCAGTGCTCAGGCGCTGACCAACCTGCTCGCCGCGATCGACACAGCGAAGTAGTGACCGTGGGCTCAGTGGCGCCGACGTCCCGATTTCGGCAGAGTGACAACTCTGGCAGGACCGTCGCATTGGGGTTGCTGCTGTACGCGGCAGTCTGGCTGCTGCATCTCGCGTACACGAGCTTGTCCCCGCCGACCGACAACATCGAGCAACTGACCTGGGTGCATTCGCTGGAATGGGGCTACTACAAGCACCCGCCGCTTCCAACCTGGTTGATCTGGGTGCCCGCGCAGGTCTTCGGCGCCAATGCGTGGACCAGCTATGTGACCGGCGCCGCGTTCACGTTGGGTTCGATTGGACTGCTGTGGAGTTTGCTGTCCCGGCTGAAGGGGCCCACGTACGCGTCACTTGCGGCGCTGGCGATGCTGGGAATCGCCTACTACAACGGGCGGCTCCACTACTACAACTATAACGTGGTGCCGATGTTCTGCGCGACCGCCAGCCTGTCGCTGTGCTGGAAGGCGCACACCACTGGGCAGCTGCGATGGTGGGCGGTGCTGGGCGTTGCGCTCGGCCTCGGGGCGCTCGCGAAGTACCAGATCGCGGTCACGATGGCTTCGGTACTTGCCTTCTGGCTGCACCAGCGGGGTTGGAGAGATGCCCGGCAGCGCACAGGTCTTTTGCTGGCCGCGTTGATTGTTCTGGCGATCCTCGTGCCGCACCTGTTGTGGCTGCGAACCCATGACTTCGGGCCGATTGAATATGCCATGAAGTCTTCCCTGGGCGCCCCTCTCGGGACTGAGGCGCGTTGGGTCGAGGCCTTGCATTGGCTGACCGACCAGTTGCTCAATCGCGCAGTTCCTGCCTGGCTGTTGATCGCTGCGGCGGCTTTCGCCGCGCGTGGTCGCGCCGCTCCCACGAGCACTGCTGCATGGATGGCGATCGATTTGAGAAGCGACGCTTCAGCCCGCGCGCTGCTGTTGGTCTGGGGCTTTGTACCGCTGATCTTCATGCCAACGGTCGGGATTGTCTTTGGTGCCGATCTTCAGCTCCAGTGGGGCACGCCTTTCCTGCTGTTCGCGGTTCCGGCGGCCATGGAGTTGGCGAGTCGCCGCATCACATGGTCGCGCGTGCCGTTGCGGCCTGCGTTGAATTCGTTCGTGCTGATTCAGGCATTGCTTCTCGTGCTGAGCACCTCACGTCGCCGCGCGGGCCGGAAGCGCTGCGTGACCACCATTGGCGGGCTTTCGACAGCGAAGCGCTGGCCACGCTGCTGGAGTAGCCGGCAAGACGCGCGATCGCCGGGGGTCACATCTGTGTTCTCTCGAGTCCCGGTGCACCGGCCGGCGCACTGGCACTGCAACTGACCGATCGGCCGCTGGTCTTGATCAACGGCCGCTTCGATCAAAGGCCTTGGGCCAGCGTCGATCACGTGAAGGGATGTGGGGTGCTCGAACTACGGGAAG
>JANYFX010000099.1 GCA_025359585.1 Rhizobacter sp.
GCCGCAGCGTTGTCGCCGTCGACGGAGCCGAAGTTGCCCTGGCCGTCGACCAGCATGTGGCGCAACGAGAATTCTTGCGCCATGCGCACGATCGTGTCGTAGACCGACTGGTCGCCGTGCGGGTGGTACTTGCCGATCACGTCGCCGACGATGCGAGCCGACTTCTTGTACGGCCGGTTCCAGTCGTTGTTCAGCTCGTGCATCGCAAACAGTGCGCGCCGGTGCACCGGCTTGAGGCCGTCTCGGGCATCCGGTAGGGCGCGGCCCACGATCACGCTCATCGCGTAATCGAGGTACGACCGGCGCATTTCCTCTTCCAGGCTGATGGGCAGCGTTTCCTTGGCGAACTGAGTCATGCGGTTTTTTTGCGACGAAGCCTGAGGAGGGCGCTCGGAGCCGGCAAATTTCTGCAGTGCACCCAACGCAACCCAAGATTGTAATTGGCGTTGGCTGTCGCGACGAAGCAACATCAACCCGGCCGAGCGCCCGGCGGTGCCCCAAAAAGAGGTTCGTCGAATGCCCTATGGCACAATAAGTCGGTCGGTGGTCAGCGCCCGTGCTGCGGGAGTTAACCAGTACTTTCCGATTCCGGTTCGGACGTTTTGCAGAACATTACTGCGCCTTCCCTCGAGAGGAGAATCATGAAGAAACTGAACAAGGTGGCGTCGCTCTTTGCAACCGCTGCCCTCGCTACTTCCATGTCCGGCGCGTTCGCGCAGTCGGTTGACAACTGGGTCAACGGCAGCGGTGGATTGCCCTGGAAGAATGGCACCAACGAACTTTGCTGGCGTGATGGCACGTGGACCCCCGCCACTGCTCTGGCCGATTGCGATGGCGCGATCAAGCCGATGGCTGCTCCGGCGCCCGCGCCCGCACCCGCACCCGCCGCTGCTCCGGCACCCGCACCTGTGGCAGCCCCTGTCGCACCGCCGCCCCCGCCGCCTCCGCCCGCTCCGGTGAGCGAGAAGGTGACCTTCGCCGCTGACGCGTTCTTCGACGTGGCGAAGTGGAACCTGAAGCCAGAAGGCAAGGCCAAGCTCGACGACCTGGTCAGCAAGATGAGTGGCATCAACCTCGAAGTGATCATCGCCGTCGGCCACACCGACTCCGATGGTGGCGACGCTTACAACCAGAAGCTGTCGGTTCAGCGCTCGGAATCCGTGAAGGCCTATCTGGTCAGCAAGGGCATCGAGAAAAACCGCGTCTACACCGAAGGCAAGGGCGAGAAGCAGCCGGTCGCCGACAACAAGACGAAGGAAGGCAAGCAAAAGAACCGCCGCGTCGAAATCGAAGTGGTCGGTACGCGCACCAAGAAGTAATCGGCTTCGTGCTGAACTTGAAAACCCCGCTCCGGCGGGGTTTTCTGCTTTCTGGGTTCCTCATTCGCCGCCGGGCATTCGCTACGATAGGCGCATGACTCAAACGCTCAATGCCGATCCCCAGGAACTCGCCAAGTTCAGTGATCTCGCGCACCGCTGGTGGGACACCGAAAGCGAGTTTCGCCCGCTACACCAGATCAACCCCTTGCGGCTCGACTGGATCGACGCACACGCCCCGCTCACGGGCAAGCGGGTGCTCGACGTAGGCTGCGGTGGTGGCATCCTGTCGGATTCGATGGCACGGCGCGGCGCCACGGTGCTCGGTATCGATCTCGCCGCCAAGCCGCTGAAAGTGGCGCAGCTGCATGCACTCGAAGCCGGTACCCCCAACGTCGAATACCGCGAGGTCGCGGCCGAGGCCCTGGCCGCAGAAATGCCCGGCAGTTTCGATGTCGTCACCTGCATGGAGATGCTGGAGCACGTGCCCGATCCGTCTTCGATCGTCGCCGCTTGCACGGCGCTCGTGAAGCCAGGCGGCTGGGTGTTCTTCTCCACCATCAACCGCAATGCCAAGGCCTTTGTTTTTGCCATCGTCGGCGCCGAGCACCTGTTGCAGCTGCTGCCCAAGGGCACCCACGAGTACGCCAAGTTCATTCGCCCGAGCGAGCTGGCGCAGTGGTGTCGCCATGAAGCGCTCGACCTGGTCGACACACGCGGCATGCAATACAACCCCATCACCCGCCGCTACTGGCTTTCGGCCGATACCAGCGTCAACTACCTGCTGGCTTGCAGACGCACCGCATGAAGTCGGCAGACGGTGTGGCGATTCGGGCGGTGCTGTTCGACCTCGACGGTACTCTGATCGACAGCGCACCCGACCTGGCCGGTGCCGGCAATGACATGCGCGTGGCCCGCGGCCTGGCGCCGTACCCGTTGGCGCACTTTCGCTCGATGGTCGGTTCCGGTGCGCGCGGCATGGTCGGGCGCGCGTTCGATGTTGCGCCAGCCGCGCCTGAGTTCGCAGCCTTGCGTGACGAGTTCCTCCAGCGCTACGAGGCCCGCATGGCACAAGAGACGCGCGTCTTCCCCGAGATGCTGCCGGTGCTCGATGCGTTGGATGGGTACGCTCTGCCGTGGGGCATCGTCACCAACAAGGCAACGCGCTACAGCGAGCCGCTGGTGGGCCTGCTCGGTTTGTCCGCACGGGCAGCCACCCTCGTCTGCGGCGACACCACGGCGCACTCCAAACCCCACCCCGAGCCGCTGTTCGAAGCGGCTCGGCGCATCGGTGTTGAGCCCGCTGCCTGCGTCTACGTAGGCGACGATTTGCGCGACGTTCAAGCCGGCAAGGCAGCCGGCATGGCCACGATCGCCGTGGCCTGGGGTTACCTCGGTCTCGGTGAGACCATCGACATCTGGGGTGCCGACCACATCGTGCAAACACCGCAGCAGCTCTTGCAGTTGCTCGCGATGGCCTAAACTACAGGCTCTGGGGCTGACCTGGCTTCGACGAAGGTGCGGAGTTGGAACAGGGCACGCCGAGCACCAGTTCGCTCGTAAAACCACTGGAAACAAAGTAACTGCGAACGATCAAACGTACGCCCTCGCCGCTTAAAACCGGTGAGCTTCGCAACAGTTGGCCGATGGGCTGGGCCTGAGGGGTAACCTGAAGGCTGCGAAGTCATACACATTGGCTCGTCCTGAGTTGGGTCACTCTTCACAGGACTAAATCTAGTGAATCGAAAAGTGGGTAGCGTGCTGCTGCGCGACCTGCGGATCTAAAACCAAATCAGTCAGCTAAGCGTGTAGATCTGCCCGGCAATGGCTTTCGGACGGGGGTTCGATTCCCCCCAGCTCCACCAGACGACAGTTCGGCGTTGACCGCCGATGAATGAAGCTCCTGAGTACATCAACGACTCGGGAGCTTTTTTCATTGACCCTCAAGAGCGTCGATGACCTTGGCTCGGAAGGAATCCGCCGATGACACCGCAAGACCTGCTCGATCACTTCGACACCGGTCGACTCTGGCCCGACGCCAGCGCCGGCCCGGCCTTCACCGATCTGCCGGCCGCTTATCGAGCGGCGCTTGCGGTCCGTGCGCTGCGCATGGCGCGCGGCGAAGTTCCGCGCGGCTACAAGATCGGCTTCACCAACCGCAACATCTGGCCGCGCTACAACGTCTTCGCGCCGATCTGGGGCTCGGTGTGGAACACCACGCTGGCCTTCGGTGATGGGGGTGAAGGCCGCGTTTCTCTGGCCGGGCTCTGCCAGCCGCGGATCGAGCCCGAAGCCGTGTTCGGCATGGCGGCAACGCCCCGCCCCGATGCGAGTCTCGACGACCTGTTCGATGCGCTGGAATGGGTGGCGCCGGGCTTCGAGGTGGTGCAGTCGCATCAGCCCGGCTGGAAATTCACCGCCCCTGAAACCGTGGCAGACGGTGGCTTGCACGCGCGGCTGCTCGTGGGTCGGAAGCTGCCGATCGGCGAACTCGCCCGCGATGCCCGGGAGCTTCAGGACGTGCTTTCCGGCACCCGCCTGCGGCTCTGCCGGAGCGGTGCGCTGGTCGAAGAAGGTGCGGGCGCCAACGTGCTAGACAACCCGCTGCGCGCGTTGCACTACTTCCTGACGGAACTGCGCGAATGCGCCGGCGCGTCCGACTTGCAGGCCGGCGACGTGATCACGACCGGCACCTGGACCGATGCCTGGCCGGTGCAGCCCGGTGAACAATGGAGCGCTGAATTCAGCGCCGCCTTACCCACCTTGACGCTGACGTTTTTGTAGCGGCCGCGCAGGCAGTGCCAGACCCCAGGCGAGCCGCGTCTGTGGGCAGGCCTGCTAACCTGCCGTGGCCTCTTCACGCTCCAGACCGTCGTGCCCGACTCACTTCTTCTGATCCTCTTCGACGCCGCGCTGCGCGGCACGCTGCTGGCCTTGCTGCTGTTGCTGGCGGCCGTTCTGTGGCGCGACCGTCCGCACCTGAGCACCGCGCGTGCCGGTGCCGCCCTGGCCTTGGGTTTGTGCGTTCAGGTCGTCAGCTCCACGCCGCTGTTCGAAGCGCTCGTGCCGCGCCTGTGGCAAGCGCCGCTGGTGGCGGTGTCGGTGGGCAACGCGGTGCTGTTCTGGGTCTTCGTGCAAGCCTTGTTCGACGACGAATTTTCGCTGCGGCCCGTGCACGGTGTGGCCTGGCTGGCGGTGGCGGCGTTGAGCGGCTTCAACTGTGCGGTGAGCGCTGGCAGCACGTCGGTCGTGGCGCCGGTGTTGATCGGCGTGCAGCGGGCCGTGCCGCTGGCGTTCGCGGTGCTCGCCGCGCTGGCCGCGGCGTCGCACTGGCGCTCTGACCTGGTGGAGGGACGGCGCCGCTTGCGGCTCTTCATCGTGGTCACCGGCATTGCCTACACCGTGGTGTTGCTGGCCGCCCGATGGGGTTCGCCGCGTGGCCAGCTTTCGCCGCTGCTGGCGAGCGTCGATGTGGCGACCTTGCTGGTCATCGTCGCTGTGGTCGCGTGCCGAATGCTTCACCTGGGCGGGTCCGACCTTTTCCCGTCCGCTCCCACTCGATTGGCGCCAGACGCGCCGGGGCCCGAACGTGCCGACCCTGCATTGCCGAGCCCGCTCGAGCCCGCCCCCGATCCGGCAGAAGAGCGCCTCGCTGTCGCGTTGCAGCGCCTGATGCTCGGTGAGCGCGCGTACCGCACCGAAGACCTGACCGTCGCGGGCCTGGCCGCCCGCCTGGCCGTGCCCGAATACCGGCTTCGTCGGCTGATCAACCAGCGCCTGGGGCACCGCAACTTCAACGCCTTCATCAACGGCTTCCGGCTCGACGAAGCGCGCTCGGCACTGGCCGACCCGGCCCGGCGTGACTTGCCGGTGCTGACGATCGCGCTCGACGCGGGCTTTCAGTCCATCGGCCCGTTCAACCGTGCGTTCAAGGCGGGTACCGGGCTCACTCCGACCGAATTTCGCCGGCAAAAGCTGGCCGATTCCTGAGTTCGGCCAACCGGAACCCGATGTTTCCAGGCTTCGGCGAGACATGCTCCGATCGTCACGGCATCGTCTCGTTCACCGAGGGCGGGTGCCTTCGACGAGGAGTGCATTCATGGTGTCGATCGGTTCGAGGTTTTGGGCAGCGTGCTGCCGCGTGGGGCTCGGCGCATGGCTGGGCGTGTGGCTCACGCTGGCGCAGGCCGGCGTCGGTTTGAGCGAGATCGCGGCGACAGCCGAAGACGGCCCGGTCACGCTTTTTTACCGGACCGACGCCGCCGAGCAAGCGCTGCCGCGCGGGATGTTCACGTTGCAGTTCGCGCCGCAGGCGGTGCCCCGGCGCGGCAACGGTCGGCTGGTGGTCATCTCGCACGGCACCGGTGGTTCACCGTGGGTGCACGCAGACCTGGCACGCGCGCTGGTGGAAGCAGGTTTCGTCGTTGCCATGCCCGAGCACCAGGCCGACAACTACAAGGACCACAGCGACGCCATCGGCGCACTGTCGCGGCGGCCCGCAGAGGTCTCGCGCGCGATCGACGCAGTCGGGCGCGATCCCCGTTTTGCACCGCTGCTCGACCTGGGCAAGGTCGGTGTCTATGGCATGTCGGCCGGAGGCCACACCGCCCTGACGATCGCCGGTGGCCGCTGGTCACCCGACGGCTTCAAGCGCCATTGCGAGCAGAACCTGGTCGATGACTTCCAGTTCTGTGTCGGCGTGATCACGAAGCTGACCGGTGGTGTGCTCGATGGCCTCAAGAAGTGGGTGGCGCTGACCGTGATCCGCCATCGCTTCAGCGACACCACGGTGCGCGAATACAACGACCCTCGTGTTGCCGCCGTGGTGGCGGCCGTGCCGGCCGCAGCCATTTTCGACATGGCCTCGTTCACCACGCCGCGCGTGCCGCTGGGGCTGGTCACCGCGCAGCAAGACCGCTGGCTGGTGCCGCGCTTTCACAGCGACCGCGTGCTGCAGGCCTGCAAGCCTTGCGAGCACATCGCCGACCTGCCGACCGGCGGCCACGGTGCGCTGCTCTCGCCGCCGCCGCCGGGCCTGACCGGCTTGCTCGGCGAGATGCTGAACGACCCGCCGGGATTCGACCGGAGCGTGACGCCGGAGGTGGACCGCAAGATCAGCGCGTATTTCAGCCGGCACTTGCTGCCGCAATGAGTGTTCTTCGCCGCGCCTGCTCCGGCTCCCGTTCCTGAGTTTTTTGATTCGAGTCACTGCATGCACCGCACGCTGCGGGCTGGCAAACTCGCGCCATGAGCTTCACTAAGAAAACCCTGGGCCACGGCCTCCTTCGAACGGCGTTCGCCGCCTGTTTTCTGCCGGGCCTGCTGGCCTGTGCGGTGAAACCTGCGGAGCCGACGCTCTCGTCACAGCGCATCGCAGAGATCGTGGCGAGCCCCGATCGAAGCGCGGCAGACCGCAACAACGATCTGCGGCGCAAGCCGGAACAGATGCTGGCTTTCATTGGCGTTCGGCCCGGCATGGTGGCGCTCGACGTGAGCGCGGGTGGTGGCTACACCAGCGAGCTGCTGGCGCGCGCGATCGGCCCGAGCGGCGCGGTGTACGGGCAGAGCCAGCCGCGCG
>JANYFX010000116.1 GCA_025359585.1 Rhizobacter sp.
ACGCCGCACCGTATTGACAGGCCTCGCTGCAGCCACCGGCACGCTCGCGCTCCCCGCGTGGAGCCAAACGACGAAGATCGTTTTCGGCTACACGGCCGTGAGTGATTTCGCCTCGGTCTTCGTCGCTGCCGAAGAGGGCTACTTCAAGAAGCGCAAGCTCGACGTGGAGTTGAAGTTCATCCCGCTCAACTCGACGATCCCGGCCGCGCTGCAATCCGACTCGCTGCAGATCGGTGGCCCCACGCCTTCGGTGTTCCTGCAGGCCGTCGACGGCGGGCTCGACCTCGTGGTGCTGGCCGGTGGCGGTGTCACCTCGAAGACGATGACCGGCTTCGGACTGGTCGCGCGCGCCGGCTCGGGCATTCGCACGCCGCAGGACTGCGTGGGCAAGAAGATCGGCGTGCCGGGGCTGGGCGCGTTCCTGCACGTCACCTTCCGCGCCTGGCTCAAGCAGAGCGGTGTCGACTACAAAAAGGTGAGCTTCATCGAAGCCTCGTTCCCGCAGCACGCCGACCTGCTGCGCGGTGGCTCGATCGACGCGGTGGTCACCGCCGACCCGTTCATGAGCCGCATTACCGAGAGTGGCGCGGGTTATGTGGCTTCGTACTACTCGACCTTCCTCGCCGAGGGCAACCACACGATCTACCACGCGGCCAAACGCGAGTGGGCACAGAAGAACCCGGCAGCAGCCAAGGCCTTCCGCGAATCGGTGCAGGAGGCCGCCGCCTTCATGCAGCAGGCGAAGAACAGCGACGCGGTGCGCGCCGCCATCGGCAAGTACATCAAGCTGCCACCCGAGGTGATCGCGAAGATGCAGATCTCGCCGCCCGGCCCGCTCGTGAACGAGAAGCAGCTGAACTACTGGGTCGCGATGATGAAAGACCAGGACATGCTCAAGAGCGAGCTCAAGGTCGCGCAACTGCTGGCGCCGTGAGCCATCCCTTCCTCAGCTTCGACAAGGTCGCCATTCACCTCGGTGGCCGCGAGATCCTGTCGCCCACCTCGTTCGAGGTGGCGCGCGGCGAGTTCGTCTGCATCGTCGGCCCGAGCGGCTGTGGCAAGACGACGTTGTTGCGCGCGGCCAGCGGGCTGGTGGCCGCGAGCGGCGGCGCAGTGCGACGCAAGGGCACGGCGGTCACGCAGCCTTCGCGCGAGGTGGCCTTCGTGTTCCAGGATTACGGCCGAGCTTTGCTGCCGTGGCGCACCGTCGAAGGCAACGTGAGCCTGGCGCTCGAAGCGGCCTCGTTGCCGGCCGATCAGCGCGCGCCGTGCATCGCCGATGTGCTGGCCAAGGTCGGCCTGACAAAACACGCGCACAAGTTCCCGATGCAACTCTCGGGCGGCATGCAGCAGCGGGCGCAGATCGCCCGCTGCCTCGCGCAGAAGCCCGAGCTGCTGATGATGGACGAGCCCTTCGGCGCGCTGGACGCACTCACGCGCCAGGGCCTGCAGGACGAGGTCGCCCGTCTCGTGCGCGACGACGGTCTGACGGTTCTTTTCGTCACCCATGACCTCGAAGAAGCGATCTACCTCGGCGACCGTGTGATCGCCTTGCAAGCGAACCCGGGGCCGGACCGGCCGAGCCTGGCGAAGATGATCGACGTGAAGATCCCGCGCCCGCGCGACCAGCTCGGCACCAAGGAACACCCGGAGTTCCTCAACCTGCGGCGCGAGTTGTTCGCTTTCATCGAGCAGAGCCATGACTAGGTTCGCTGCGCTGCTGCGCCCGTGGTGCTTTCCGCTCGCGGCGCTGGCGCTGTTCGAGGCCTGTGCGCGCACGGCAGCAGTGGGCAGCGATTCCATCGCGCCGCCGAGCGCAGCACTGCTCGCGTTCGGCAAGGCGGCGCTCGACGGTTCGTTGTTGCAGGCCACCACCTTCACGCTGGTTTCGGCGGCCGTCGGTCTGCTTGTCGGCGGTTCGCTCGGCGTGTTGCTCGGCATCGCGCTCGGTTTGTCGAAACGCGCCGCGCGCTTGAGCTTGCTGTCGGTCGAGATGCTGCGGCCGGTGCCGTCGGTCGCACTGATTCCGCTCGCGATGCTCGTGTTCGGCTTCGGCTTTCGCATGGAGTTTGCCGTCGTCGCCTTCGCGTCGTTCTGGCCGATGCTGGTGCTCACGCAAGCGGCGGTCGCGCAGGTCGAACCGCGTCTGCTCGAAGTCAGCCACGTGCTCGGCCTGAGTGCTGCGCAGCACTGCTTGAAGATCGTGCTGCCGGCCATCGTGCCGCGCCTGTTCGTGGCCTTGCGGCTGGGCGTGGCGGTGGCGTTGGTGGTCGCGGTCACCGTCGAGATCGCAGCCAACCCCAACGGCATGGGCTACGCGATGATGATCGCGCAGCAAAGCCTCGATCCGGCGCTGATGCTCGCGTGGCTGGGATGGATCGGCGTGGTCGGCTTCGTCATCAACGCCGCCGCACTGCGCCTTCAACGCTGGGTGGCGCGGCGCATGGGCGTTCAGCCATGAACACCAGCCGCACATCGACATGGTTAGGCTCCGTGGCGGTGCTGCTCTCGCTCGTCGCGGTGTGGTGGGTTGCCAGCCACGCCGGCTGGATCAGCCGCGTGTTCCTGCCCACGCCCGAGGCCACGCTCGCGAGCCTGCGCGAAGGTTTGTTCGGCGGCGAGCTGGCCGCATTCACGCACGCCACCGTGCTGCGCATGCTCGAAGGCTGGTTGCTCGCGTCCTTGATCGGTATCGCGCTCGGTGCCTTGATCGGCATCTCGGAGGCGGCGCGCGCCTGGCTGCAACCGACGCTCGAATTCGTGCGCCCGCTGCCGGCCTCGGCCTTGTTGCCACTGGCGATCTCGCTGTTCGGCCTGAACCCGGCCATGGTGCTCTTCGTCGTCGCTTTCGGCGCGATGTGGCCGGTGCTGCTGGCCACGGTGCACGGCTTTGCGAACGTCGAGCCGCGCCTGCTCGAAGTGGCACGCTGCCTGCAGCTCGGGCGCGGGGCCTTCGTCTGGAAGGTGGGCTTGCCGAACGCGCTGCCCGACATCCTGGCCGGCATGCGCTTGTCTTTGACCGTCTCGCTGATCGTCGCCGTGGTCGGCGAAATGATCGCGTCGCAGCCGGGCCTTGGGCAAGCGATTCTGCTGGCCGCTCGCGCCTTCCGCGCCAGTGAGCTCTTCGCCGGCATCGTGCTGCTCGGCCTGATCGGATTTTTGAGCAATGCCTTGCTGAGCTTCGGCGAACGCAGGCTGTTGAAATGGCAAACGCCCTGAACGGGCACGAAAGAAAGGAATCAAGATGCCGCGCACCTTTGTCGACCTGTCGATCTTCCTGGAGAACGACGTGCTCTCCGACCCGCCGGCTTTCGCGCCGAAGATCGAGTACTTCACGCACGAGAACACCTTCGCGCAGATCGAGCCATTCTTTCCCGGCCTGCGGAAAAACGACCTGCCCGATGGCGAAGGCTGGGCCGTCGAGCTGGTGCAGCTCTCCACGCACAACGGCACGCACCTCGACGCGCCCTACCACTTCCACTCGACGATGAACCAGGCGCTCGGCGAGAAGGAGCGCGCGATCGCGATCCACGAGGTGCCGCTGGAGTGGTGCTTTCAACCCGGCGTGAAGCTCGACTTCCGGCACTTCGCCGACGGTTATGTGGTGCAGGCGGCCGATGTCGAAGCGGAGCTCAAGCGCATCGGCCACACGATCACGCCGCTCGAGATCGTCGTTGTCAACACACGCGCCGGTTCGCGCTACGGCTCGCCCGACTACGTGTCCTCGGGCTGCGGCATGGGCTATGAAGCCACGATGTACCTGCTGGAACGCGGCGTGCGCCTGACCGGCACCGACGCCTGGAGCTGGGACGCGCCCTTCGTGCACACCGCGAAGAAGTACGGCGAGAGCCACGACGCTTCGCTGATCTGGGAAGGCCACAAGGCCGGGCGCGACATCGGCTACTGCCACCTGGAGAAGCTGCACAACCTCGAAGTGCTGCCACCGAGCGGCTTCTACATCTCTTGTTTCCCGCACAAGATTCGTGGCGCTTCGGCCGGCTGGACACGCGCCGTGGCGATCTTCGACGACAAACTGATGGTGGCCTGAATCATGGTGCAACTCAATCACACCCACGACGCAACGCGCAGCAGCTGGTTGGCCTCGGCCAACATCGCCGGCGGCGACTTTCCGATCCAGAACCTGCCGTTCGCGGTGTTCCGCCGCAAGGGAGCAGCAGAATCGTTTCGCGGTGGCGTGGCGATCGGCGACCAGGTGATCGACCTGGCTGCGGTGGCGCG
>JANYFX010000123.1 GCA_025359585.1 Rhizobacter sp.
GGAAATGCGCATCCAGCACGCCATGCACACCTACGTGGCGCTGCTCGAATCGCTGTGCCGCGAGTCGCCGTACAACTGGTTCAACTTCTTCGACTTCTGGGCCCCCGATGCCGCTTCTGCCTGACCGCCGCCGCGCACTGATCGCTCTCGCCGGGCTGGGCTGCGCCACAGTCGCCCGCGCGCAGGCCGGCTTCACGCTCGTGCAGTTGATGCAGACGCTCGCGCAGGTGAAAGCCGGCGAAGCCACCTTCGTCGAGCGGCGCACGGTGCAGATGCTGGAGCGCACGCTCGAATCGTCGGGCCGTCTGTCGTTCGAAGCGCCCGACACCTTCGTGCGCGAAACGCTCAAGCCGCGGCGCGAGAGTGTCAAGGTCGTCGGCAACAACGTGACCATGAGCCAGGGCAGCCGCAGCCGCACGCTCTCGCTCGACGCGGCGCCCGAGGCTGCCGTGATCTTCGAGGCGATTCGCGGCACGCTGACCGGCAACCGGGAGCTGATCGAAAAGCACTTCAAGGCCGTGGTCTCGGGCAATGCCGAACGCTGGTCGCTCGAACTCGTGCCACGCGAAGTGCTGCTGCGCGAGCTGGTCCTGTCGATCCGGATGAGCGGCGTGCGCGCGCTGGTGCGCGAAGTGCTGGTCGTGATGGCCGATGGCGACCGCTCGGTGATGACGATCGAGCCGGTGGTGACGAGCATCGCCGCGCCGGCCAGCGCAGCGCGCTGATGCGACCCGGCCTCGCGCAACTCGCGGCGGTCGCCCGCCGCCACGCGCTCGCGCTGTGGCTGGTGTGCGTGCTGGCTGCGGCCGTCGTCACCGCGCGCACGCACTACGTCGCCGACCTCTCCGCGTTCTTGCCGTCGGCGCCCACCGCCGAACAGGCGGTCCTGCTCGACCAGTTGCGCAGCGGCATCGCGGCGCGGCTGGTGCTGGTCGGCATCGAGGGCGGCAGCTTGCCGGAGCGCACCGGCGCGTCCCTGAAGCTCGCGGCAGCGCTGCGCCAGAGCGGGGCGTTCGAGTCGGTGCACAACGGCGACAACTCGCAGTTCGAAGCGACCGGAAAATTCCTGTTCGATCACCGTTACCTGCTGAGCCCGGCGGTCGATGCGCAGCGCTTCACGGCCGACGGCATCCGGGCCGCGATCGACGACACCACCAGCCTGCTCGGCACGCCCGCCGGCTCGATGATCAAACCGCTGATCCTGCGCGACCCGACCGGCGAGACCGTGCGCATGGCCGAAGCGATGCTGCCGGCGCAGTCGCCACGCAGCGAGGGCGGTGTGTGGGTCTCGCGCAATGCCGAGCGCGCGGTGCTGCTCGCCACCACCCGCGCCGACGGCGCCGACCTCGACGCGCAGGAGCGCACGCTGCAACTCGTGCGCACGAGCTTCGCGCCGTTCGAAGGCAAAGGCGAACAACAAGGCCTGCGCCTGATCGTCTCCGGTGCCGGCACGTTCGCGGTGAGTTCGCGCACCCAGATCAAGAGCGAGGTCGAGCGGCTGGCCATCGCCGGCGGCGTCGCCATCGTCGGGCTGATGCTGCTCGCTTTCGGCGGCTCGCTGCGCACGCTGTTGACCGCCACGCTGCCGGTCGCCAGCGGCGTGCTCGCCGGCATCGCGGCGGTCAGCCTCACGTTCGGCAACGTGCATGGCATCACGCTGGGCTTCGGCACCACGCTGATCGGCGAAGCGGTCGACTACGCGATCTACTACCTGATCCAGGCGCGGCCCGCAGCGGGTGGTGCGGCCGGCTCGGGATCACAGCGCTGGCTCAAGGACAACTGGCCGACGGTGCGGCTCGGCCTGACGACGTCCCTGTGCGGCTTCGCGGCGCTGGTGTTCTCCGGCTTCCCGGGCCTGGCCCAACTCGGTGTGTTTTCGATCGCCGGCCTGACCGCCGCCGCGTTGACGACCCGCTGCGTCTTCCCGGTACTCGCCCCCGACGGCGCGCCCGGCATGGGCCTGCGCCGCCAGCTCGGCCGCTTCACCGGCGCCTGCGCGCGGGTCTTGCCGCGTGTGCGCTGGCCATTCGCCGCCGTAACGCTCGCGGCGGCGCTGGCGCTGGCGCTGCTGCCCTCTGCCTGGCGCGGTGACCTGAGCTCGTTGAACCCGGTCGGCGCCGCCGCGATGCAGGTCGACGCCGACCTGCGCGCCGACCTCGGTGCCAGCGACGCGAGCACGCTGGTCGCCGTGTCGGCCGCCGACGAAGCCGGTGCACTGGCTGGCGCAGAAGCCGCCGGTGCGCGGCTCGACAAACTGGTGGCCGAGGGTGTGCTGCAAGGCTACGAATCGCCGGCGCGCCTGCTGCCCAGCCCGGCCGCGCAGAGTGCACGCAAAGCCGCGCTGCCCGAGCCCAAAGCGCTGGCCGAACGCTTGAACGAGGCAACCACCGACGGGCCGTTGTCGGCGCCGCGCCTCGGCGCTTTTCTCACCGACGTGGAGGCCGCTCGCGCCCAACCCCTGCTCGACCGCGCGGCATTGCGCAGCACGCCGCTGGCCAGTGCGCTCGACGCGATGCTCGTTCCCGGTGAAGGCGGCCGCCCGTGGCGCGCGCTGCTGAGCCTGCAAGCAGGCGCGCAAGGTGTCGACGTGGCGCGGCTGCGCCGGGCTCTGGCCGATGTGCCGGGCGCCCAGGTCGTCAACATCAAGGGCGAACTCAACTCGCTCTACACCCGCTACCTGCACGAAGCGATCCTGCAGGCGCTGCTGGGCGCGCTCGCCGTGTGCGTCTTGCTCGCACTGCACCAGCGCTCGCTCAAGCGCCTGTTGCGCGTCGTGCTGCCGGTGGCGGGCGCGTTGCTGATCGTGCTCGCGGGGCTGTCGTTCGCCGGTGTCGCGCTCGGCATCCTGCACCTGGTGGGCCTGTTGCTGATGGTCGCCATCGGCTCGAACTACGCATTGTTCTTCGACCAGATCCGGGTCGACTTCGAGCAGCACGGCCGCAGCGCCGACAACGACACGCTCGCCTCGCTGGCGCTGGCCAACCTCACCGCCGTGATCTCGTTCTGCCTGCTCGCGCTGTCGAACATTCCGGCGCTGCGCGCGATCGGTCAGGTGGTGGCGCCGGGCATTCTGCTGAGCCTGGTGCTGGCGGCCGCGTTCATCCCGACGCGGAGTGGCGGCTCCTATGGGAAAATGCCGCCGGCGTTGTAGGCTTGTGCTGACGGTCCCCGGCATCCCCCGGGCCCCGGCCTGCCACGCGGATCATCTCTTTCATCGCATGCACGTTCACCCGTCTTCTGCCCGCCCGGCCCTCGCGCCCTGGCGCCCACCATTCTTGATCAAGGCCAGCGTCGCCTGCCACCTGGGCGCCGGCCTGGCGGTCGCTGCCGCCCCGCAGGTTTGGCCCTGGGCGCTCGGCGCGGTGGTGCTGAACCACGCCCTGCTCACGGGCACCGGCCTGTGGCCGCGCTCGACCTGGCTCGGCAGCAACCTGCGGCGCCTGCCGGTTGCGGCCACAGCCCGCCATGAAGTGGCGCTGACGATCGACGACGGCCCCGACCGAGAAGTCACCCCCGCCGTGCTCGACCTGCTCGACGCGCACGGCGCCCGCGCCACCTTCTTCTGCATCGCGCAGCATGCACAGGCCCACCCGCAGTTGTGCCGCGAGATCGTGCGGCGCGGCCACAGCGTGCAGAACCACAGCCACCGGCACCGCCACAACTTCTCGTTGCTCGGGCTGCAGGGCTTCGGCCGCGAGATCGAAGCGGCGCAAGACGCGCTGAGCCAGATCACCGGCGAGCTGCCGCGTTTTTTTCGCGCACCCGCCGGCTTGCGCAACCCGTTTCTCGCGCCGGTATTGCACCGGCTCGATCTGCAACTCGTCAGCTGGACGCGGCGCGGTTTCGACACCGTGCGGGCCGAGCCCGAGCGGGTCTTGTCGCGCCTCACGCACCGGCTGGCAGCCGGCGACATCCTGCTGCTGCACGACCACAACGGGGCGCGCACCGCGACCGGCCGGCCGGTCGTGCTCGAGGTCTTGCCGGCGCTGCTGCGCGCCTTCGCGCAGAGCGGCCTGCGCAGCGTGACTCTGCCCGACGCCACCCGCACGGAGCTGGCCACGTGATGGCCGCCACCACAGCCCACGGCGACTGGAAGTCGCTGGTCGACGCCGCGAGCGCGCCCTACCGCGCCCACGGGCAGTTCGCCTGGCATTTCGCGCGCGGCAAGCTCGGCATGGACCCGGTGTTCGCGCACCTGCTGCGGCACGGCCTGATCGCACCGCAAGCGCGTGTGCTCGACATCGGCTGCGGCCAGGGCCTGCTCGCCAGCCTGCTGCGCGCGGCCGGCGTGCGTGCCGCGCGTGGCCAGTGGCCGTCCGACTGGGCCAGCGCGCCGGTCGACGCACGTGTGCACGGCATCGAGCTGATGCCACGCGACGTGGCCCGCGCGCAAGCCGCGCTCGGCGACAGCGCCGAGTTCGTCTGCGGCGACATGCGCCACGCGACGTTCCCGGCCGTCGATGCAGTCGTGATCCTCGACGTGCTGCACTACGTCAGCATCAACGAGCAGAACGAAGTGCTGTTGCGCGTGCGGCGAGCGCTGCCGCTCGGCGGCGTGCTGCTGCTGCGCGTAGGCGATGCAGCGGCACGCCGGCGTTTCGCGATCAGCCAGTGGGTCGATCGGGCCGTGACACGCGTGCGCGGGCACCGCGTGACACCGGTCTACGGCCGCACGCTGGCAGTGTGGGTCGCGCAGCTGGAGTCGCTCGGTTTCGAAGTGCAGAGCCTGCCCATGAGCCAGGGCACGCCCTTCGCCAACGTGTTGCTGACGGCCCGAGTGGCCCGCGAAGGGAGCGCGCCTTGAAGCCCCTCGCCGTTTCGAGCAGCACGCTGACCACCGGCCTGGGCGCTGGTCGCGCCGTTACGCTGGCCGGCTTGCGGGCAGGCCACACCGGCCTGGCACCGGCCCGCTTCATGGACGTGGCCCTGCCCACCTGGACCGGCGAGGTGGACGACGCCGACACCATCACCCTGCCCGCCACGCTGCAAGACTTCGACTGTCGCAACAACCGGCTCGCCTGGCTCGGCCTGCAGCAAGACGGCTTCATCGACGCGGTGCAGCGTGCGCGCCAGCGCTGGGGCGCGCACCGCGTGGCCGTGTTCCTCGGCACCAGCACCTCGGGCCTGCTGCAGACCGAGCTCGCGTACCACCACCGCGGGCCCGACGGCGCGCTGCCGGCCAGCTACCTGTACGCGACGACGCAGAACGCGCATTCGCTCGCGGCCTTCACGGCGCAGGCGCTCGGGCTCGAAGGGCCGAGCTCGGTCGTGTCGACCGCGTGTTCGTCGAGCGCCAAGGTGTTCGGCAACGCGGCGCGAATGATCCAGGCCGGCCTGATCGACGCGGCCGTGGTCGGCGGTGTCGACAGCATGTGCCTGACCACGCTGCACGGCTTCAACTCGCTGGAGCTGCTCTCGCCGCAGATCTGCCGGCCGTGGGACGCCGGGCGCAACGGCCTGTCGCTCGGCGAAGCCGCGGCTTTCGCGCTGGTGGAACGAGACAGCGATGCACCGCAAGGCTGGCTGCTCGGCGTGGGCGAAAGCAACGACGGCCACCACATGAGCACGCCGCACCCCGAAGGCGCGGGCGCGATCGCGGCGATGCAGATGGCGCTGGCCGATGCATCGCTCGCGGCCGCTGAGATCGACTACATCAACCTGCATGGCACCGCGACGCCGAGCAACGACTCGGCCGAAGACCGCGCGGTCTGTCATGTTTTCGGGAACAGCACCGCGTGCAGCTCGACCAAGGGCGCGACCGGCCACACGCTGGGTGCTGCCGGCGGAGTCGAAGCGGTGATCGCCTTGCTGGCCCTGCAACACGGCTTCATGCCCGGCGGGTTGAACGTGCAGACGATCGACCCGGCCTTGCACGTGAACTACCTGCAGCACAACCGCAGCGCGCCCTTGCGCCACGTGCTGTCGAATTCATTCGGTTTCGGCGGCTCGAATGCGAGCCTGGTTTTCGGAGCAGTGCGATGAGCGGCCTCACGGTGTGGGTGAACGGTGTCGGTGTGCTCGGCCCGGGCCTGAGTTCATGGCCTGCTGCGCTCCCGGCGCTGCGTGGCGAGCAGGCCCACGTGTTCGTTCCGACGGTGCTGCCGCCCCCCGCTCGCCTGCCGCCCGCCGAGCGGCGCCGCGCCGGGGCGGCGGTGAAACTCGCGATGGCGGTGGCCGACGAAGCGGTGGCGCATGCCGGCGCCGACCCGCACACCCTGGCCACGGTGTTCAGCGCCTCGACTGGGGACGCGAACAACTGCCATGCCTTGTGCGAGGCCCTGGCCAGCACGGAACGGGTGATGTCGCCGACCCGATTCACGAATTCGGTGCACAACGCCGCTGCCGGCTACTGGCACATCGCGACCGCATCGCAAGCGCCCTCGACCAGCCT
>JANYFX010000133.1 GCA_025359585.1 Rhizobacter sp.
ACGAACACCTTGCCGTCGCCGATCTTGCCGGTGCGGGCCGCACTTTCGATGGCTTCGATCACACGGTCGACGATCGCATCGTCGACCGCGGCTTCGATCTTCACCTTCGGCAGGAAGTCGACCACGTACTCCGCACCGCGGTACAGCTCGGTGTGGCCTTTTTGGCGGCCGAAGCCCTTCACTTCGGTCACCGTGATGCCCTGAACGCCGATGGCGCTGAGTGCTTCACGAACTTCGTCGAGCTTGAAGGGCTTGACGATCGCAGTCACCATCTTCATGGCAGTTCTCCAGGTTTGAGGTTCAGAACGTCTTCTTGACGCCGACGACGAGGCCGGTCTTGCCGAGATCCTTGCCGTTGACCGGCGAGGCGTAGGCCTTCACGCCAGCGATCGACTTGGTGCTGGCACCAACGACGGCCGCGCTGACGACAAAACCTTCGAAGTCCTTGCTGACAGTCAGCGAGTAGTCGGTGTAGGAGAAGTCGCTGTTCTTGGCCACGCGCTGGTAGCCCACGTGCGGCGCGAGCATCACGCCGCTGCCCACGTCGAACGAGGCGCTGGCGTCGAGGTAGCCGCTGTTCTTGCTGTCAACGAAGCCAAACAGATTGGTCACGCTGTGCGAATACTTGATGGTGGCCGGGCCGAAGCTCAGCGCGCCGTAGAGCTCGGTCGTGTTGGCGCTGGTGGCCAGCTTGTTCTTCGGGTACTGGTAGGTCAGCACGCCCACGTCGAACGACACGTCTTTGGCGATCTCGCCCTTGTAGCCGCCGTACAGGTCGACCTCGACGCTGGCATCACCGCCCGCGTCCTTGATCCACTTGATGTTCGAAGCCCAGGCTCCGACGTAGAAGCCAGCGGGCAGCGCGTAGTCGACACCCGCTTGAACGGCGGGCTTCAGGCGCGTCTGCGAAATGCCGCGATAGCGGTAGTCGCTGAACACACCGACGTTGAACGACAGCGGGCTGGCTGCGTCTTCGGCATGAACGATCGCCGGCAAGGCCAAGATCGCGAGGGTTGCAGCGAGTGCGAGAACGGTTTTCTTCATTTCAGGTTTCTCCAAAGTCAGGGGCAAGGCAAGGCAAAGAATCTCAGGCTACGTTTTGCAGCTTTTGTGCCATGCCGAGTGCACGGGCATTCGCCCCAGAGCAGCCCACATGCGATTCAAACGAGTTCGTGAGCGCACGCTCTTGGTGCTTTTTGTTCAAATGCTCTTGTTTGGTGCGGCACTTTGGCACGGCCGAGCGCTTTTCTGCCGGGGCACAATCCGCGAACAAATACCGCAGACAAGGCCGCGCCCGGGCCTTGCGCCCAGGGAGATCCATGTCGCTTGCCGTCATTCACAGCCGGGCGCTGCACGCCTTGCAGGCCGCCGAGGTCACGGTCGAAGTGCACCTCGCCAACGGCCTGCCGAGCTTCACGCTGGTCGGGCTGGCCGACACCGAAGTCAAGGAAGCGCGGGAGCGGGTCCGAGCGGCGCTGCAGAACAGCGGGCTGGAATTCCCGAGCAACAAAAGAATCACGGTGAACCTCGCGCCGGCCGACCTGCCCAAGGAATCGGGCCGGTTCGACCTGCCGATCGCGCTCGGCATCCTGGCCGCCAGTGGCCAGGTCGATGCCGCCCGGCTCGATGGTTTCGAGTTTGCCGGCGAGTTGTCGCTGGCCGGTGATTTGAGGCCGGTGCGGGGAGCCTTGGCGATGGCCCTGGCGTTGCGGCGCGGCAGCAGCGGCAAACAGCGCGCGCTCGTGCTGCCGCTGGCCAGCGCCCAGGAAGCCGCGCTGGTCGAAGGTCTCACGATCCACGGCGCTGCACATTTGCTCGACGTGATTCGCGCCATGTTGCCGGGCGACGCTGCCTTGTCCACGCCCTTGCCGCTGGCCACGGCCTCGGCGCCGGTGCTGCAGGCGGCCCGGCCCGATCTGCGTGAGGTGAAAGGCCAATCGGCCGCGAAGCGTGCGCTCGAGATCGCCGCCACCGGCGGGCACAGTGTGTTGATGATGGGCCCGCCGGGAACCGGCAAGTCGATGCTGGCGCAACGCTTCGCCGGGCTATTGCCGCCGCTGACGCACGACGACGCACT
>JANYFX010000140.1 GCA_025359585.1 Rhizobacter sp.
CACGCATCGTCGATGGCTCGGACTTCCTCGAATTCAAGCCCGACCACGGGCCGGCGACGGTGTGCGGATACGCGGCCATCGCCGGCTTTCGCATCGGCATCGTCACCAACAACGGCCCGCTCGACCCGGCCGGCAGCACGAAGCTCACGCACTTCATCCAGAGCTGCTGCCAGACCGGAACACCCATCGTCTATTTGCAGAACACGACCGGCTTCATCGTCGGTACCGATGCCGAACGCGCCGGCATGATCAAACACGGCGCGAAGCAGATTCAGGCGCTGTCGAACGCGACGGTGCCGCAGATCACGGTGCATTGCGGCGCGTCGTTCGGCGCCGGCAACTATGGCATGTGCGGGCGCGGCTTTCACCCGCGCTTCGTCTTCAGCTGGCCCAACGCACGCACCGCCGTGATGGGCCCGGAGCAGGCGGCCGGCACGATGGAAATCGTGATGCGCGACGGCGCGGCGCGCAAAGGCGAGCCCGTCGACGAGGCGAAGCTTGCGGCGCTGAAGGCGAAGATCATCGAAACCTTCGAACGCCAGATGCACGCTTTCTACACCTCCGGCCTGCTGCTCGACGACGGCTTGATCGACCCGCGCGACACCCGACGTGTGCTCGCCCTCACGCTCGCGCTCTGCGACGAAACCCATCGGCGCACGCTGCACCCGATGCAGTTCGGCGTTGCCCGCCCCTGATTCCCGAGGAGACATCCACCGTGCAACTCACCCACGAACACGAAGAGATCAAGCGCACGCTGAAGCGTTTCATCACGGAAGAGATCAACCCGCGCGTCGACGAGTGGGAAGCGGCCGAGGCCTTCCCCGCGCACGAGGTGTTCAAGAAACTCGGCGACCTGGGCCTGCTCGGCCTGACCAAACCGACCGACTACGGCGGCATGGCGCTCGACTATTCCTACTCGGTCGTGATGGCCGAGGCGCTCGGCCACTGCGACTGCGGCGGCGTGCCGATGGCCGTCGGCGTGCAGACCGACATGGCGACACCGGCGCTCGCGCGCTTCGGCTCCGACGCTCTGCGGCGTGAGTTCCTCGCGCCGGCGATCAGCGGCGATGCGGTCGGCTGCATCGGCGTCTCCGAACCCGGCGCCGGCTCGGATGTAGCGAGCATCAAGACCACCGCGAAGAAAGACGGCGACGACTACGTCATCAACGGCGGCAAGATGTGGATCACCAACTCGCTGCAGGCCGACTGGATGTGCGTGCTGGCGAACACGTCCGAAGGGGCCGCGCACAAGAACAAGAGCCTGATCATGGTGCCGATGAATTCGCCGGGCGTCACAAGGGCGAAGAAGATTCGCAAGATCGGCATGATGTCCAGCGACACCGGGCTGATCCACTTCGACGGCGTGCGTGTGCCCCAACGAAACCTCATCGGCCAGGAAGGCATGGGCTTCACCTACCAGATGATGCAGTTCCAGGAAGAGCGGTTGTGGGCGGCGGCAAACGCGATCCAGGGGCTGTCGAACTGCATCGACGAAACGATCGAATACACCCGCGAGCGCCAGATCTTCGGCAAGAGCGTGCTCGACAACCAGGTCGTGCATTTCAAGCTCGCTGAACTCAAGACCGAGATCGAATCGCTGCGTGGGCTCGTCTACATGGCGACCGAGCAGTACGTCGAGGGCAAGGACGTGACCGAGTGGGCCTCGATGGCCAAGCTCAAGTCGAGCCGGCTGCTGCGCACCGTGCCCGACAGCTGCATGCAGTATTGGGGCGGCATGGGCTACACGTGGGACAACCGCGTGTCGCGGATGTACCGCGACGGGCGGCTCGCGTCGATCGCCGGCGGTGCCGACGAAGTGATGCTCGGCATCATCAGCAAGTTCATGCACACGCTGCCCGGCAAACGCTGAAGGCTTGGCCGTGATCTGCATCGAAACGCGCGGCGCGTTCGTGTTCGCGACGCTGGATTCGCCGGCGACGCGCAATGCCTTGAGCGACGCGATGGTCTCGGGTTTGTCCGAGGCCATCACGCTTGCCGAGTCGCAAGCCGACGTGCGCGCGCTCGTCGTCCGTGGTGCCGGCGGCACGTTCTGCGCGGGTGGTGACTTCAGCCGCTTTCGCGAACTGATGAGCACCGCCGCGCCAGCCGATGGCATGGATCCCATCGCCCATTTCAACCGCAGCTTCGGCACGATGCTGGCGTGCTTGCACGCCTGTGCGGTACCGACGGTCGCGGTCGTCGAAGGTGCGGCCATGGGCGGCGGCGTGGGCCTGGCGGCCACGTGCGACTTCGTCCTCGCGAGCAGCACGGCGCGGTTCGGCATGCCCGAAGTGACACTCGGTTTGCCACCGGCGCAGATCGCCCCTTTCATCGCATCGCGGCTCGGCCGCGGTGCGGCCTTGCGGCTGATGCTGACGGGGCGGCGTATCGACGCCGCGCAGGCGCTGGGCTGCGGTCTGGCCGACGAAGTGCTCGAACCCGAAGCGCTGAACGAGCGCGTGGAGGCGCTGCTCACCGAACTCGGCCGTGCCGAGCCGGCTGCACTGCGCGCCACGAAGGCGATCCTGCAGAAGCGTCGCACCGAGGCGCTGGCCCCGACACTCGATTTCGCATCGCTCGCGTTTGCCACGGCGCTGCGCAGCGGCACTGCCTCGGAAGGCCTGGCTGCCCTGTCGGCGAAACGAGCCGCCGCGTGGGTCACCCGCCCTGACGGAGCAAAGGAATGACGCGCTTCGATTCGGTGCTGATCGCGAACCGCGGCGAAATCGTCACGCGTGTCGCGCGCACGGCGCGGGCGCTCGGCTACAAGACCATCGCAGTGGCCTCGGCGGTCGATGCCCACGCGCCCCACACAGAGGCTTGCGACGCTGTCGTGCCGATCGGCGGCGAACGACCGGCCGACTCCTACCTGCGCATCGACAAGGTGCTGGAAGCGGCGCGTGTCTCCGGCGCGCAAGCCGTGCACCCGGGCTACGGTTTCCTGTCTGAGAACGCCACGTTCGCACAAGCGGTGATCGACGCTGGTCTCGTGTGGATCGGGCCACCACCGGGCGCGATGCTCGCGATGGCCGACAAGGCGAACGCTCGCCAACATTTGAGCGCCGCCGGTGTGCCGGTCTTGCCCGGTTACGACGGCGAAGACCAGCAGCGCGACACGCTGCACCGCGAAGCCGCGCGCATCGGCCTGCCGCTGATGATCAAGGCGACGGCCGGCGGCGGCGGCCGCGGCATGCGGCTGGTCACGCAGATGAGCGAACTCGATGCCGCGCTCGACTCGGCGGCGGCCGAGGCCGAAGCCGCGTTCGGCAATGCGCGCCTGCTGATGGAACGTGCGCTGCTTTCGCCGCGGCATGTCGAGATCCAGGTCTTCGCCGACACGCAGGGCACGGTGTTGCACCTCGGCGAGCGCGACTGCTCGGTGCAGCGGCGCCACCAGAAGATCATCGAAGAAGCGCCCTCGCCGGCCGTGTCGAAGGCACTGCGGCGGCGCATGGGCGACGTCGCCGTTGCCGTCGCGCGCGCGGTCGGTTATGTAGGCGCGGGTACGGTCGAATTTCTGCTCGACGAGACCGGTGATTTCTGGTTCATGGAGATGAACACGCGCCTGCAGGTCGAGCATCCGGTGACCGAAGCGCTCGTCGGTGTCGACCTGGTCGAGTGGCAGCTGCGGGTCGCCGCTGGCGAGGCATTGCCGCTGGTGCAGGACGAGGTGCTGCAACGCTTCGAGTCGGGC
Source organism: Rhizobacter sp. (assembly GCA_025359585.1). Taxonomy (GTDB): domain Bacteria; phylum Pseudomonadota; class Gammaproteobacteria; order Burkholderiales; family Burkholderiaceae_C; genus LMDS01. The sequence continues at coordinate 3,695 of JANYFX010000140.1, forward strand.
GGCCACGCGATCGAAGCGCGCTTGTGCGCCGAAGATCCTGCGCACGGCTACCTGCCACAGTCGGGCCGCATCCTGCACTGGCAACCGCCGCGCAGCGTACGCTGTGACCACGCGCTGGCGAGCGGCTGCGAGGTCAGCCCGTTCTACGACTCGATGCTCGCGAAGCTGATTGCCCACGCGCCGAACCGGATCGAAACGGCCCACAAACTTGCCGACGCGCTCGACCGCAGTGTCTGCCTCGGCGTGACGACGAACCGCGCCTTTCTCGCGAGCGTGCTGCGGCACCCGGCGTTCGCGGGTGCCTCGGTCACGACCGCGTTTCTCGGCCAGCACTTCGGCGACGACGGCTTGCGCGCCGGCGCGGCGCCGTCGTGGCTGCGTGCCCTCGCCGCTGCGAGCAACGCCACGCTCGCGCACGCTGCGGCCTCGCCGCTTTGGGCGGGCTGGACTTCTTCGAACCGGGTCGACACCCTCTCGCCGATCGGCGTCTTCGACACCACCGAAAGCTGGCGGCTCGAGGGTTCGCCGCGATCCTTGACGGCACGCTGCGGGGACCACACGCACCACATCGTCGGCCTCGTGCGCGAGAGTCGCTCGCTCGTGCATGCCGTGGTCGACGGCCGACCCGTCAGCGCCCGCTGCGTGTACGAAGGCATGGAAGCATGGTGGCAATGCGACGGCTTCGAACTCACGCTGCAAGACCTGCGACTCGCCGCTCCGCAAACCACGGCAGGCGCCAAGGCCGGCACCTTGCGCGCACCGATGCACGGCCGCGTGACACAGCTTCACGCGGCACCCGGCGCAAGCGTGAAGGCGGGTGAGCTTCTGCTCGTGATGGAGGCCATGAAGATGGAGCACCAGGTCCATGCGCCGTTCGCGGGCACAGTCAGTGCGGTGCTCACGAGCGTGGGCGCGCAGGTGGCGGCGCGCCAGACGCTGGTCGAGCTCACGGCATGCGGCTGACGCCCGAACACACTCTGTTCCGCGACAGCCTGCGCGCGTTTGTCGACGCCGAGATCGCGCCGCACGTGAACGCATGGGACGAAGCCGGGAGCTTTCCGCGCGAGTTGTACCGCCGGGCCGCGCACATCGGCCTGCTCGGCCTGGGTTACCCCGAAGCCTGTGGCGGCACGCCGGCCGACACCTGGTTTCGCCTGATCGCAACCGAAGAGATCGCGCGCGCCGGCAGCGGTGGGCTGATCGCGAGCCTGTTCTCGCACAACATCGGCCTGCCGCCCATCGTCGCGCACGGCAGCGAAACCCTGAAGCAGCGCGTGATCCCCGGCGTGCTCAGCGGCGAGAAGATCTCGGCGCTCGCGATCACCGAAGCCTCGGGCGGCTCCGACGTGGCGCGCCTGCGTTGCACGGCGCAACGCGACGGTGACCACTGGGTCATCGATGGCGAGAAGACGTTCATCACCTCGGGCCTGCGCGCCGACTGGATCACGCTCGCCGTGCGCACCGGAGGGCCGGGCGCCGCCGGCATCTCGCTGATCGCCGTGCAGGGCGACACGCCGGGCCTGTCGCGCAGTGGACTCGCCAAGATGGGCTGGTGGTGCAGCGACACGGCGCAGCTGCGCTTCGATGCATGCCGCGTGCCGGCCGAGAACCTGATCGGCGAGCCGAACGCCGGCTTCACGATGATCATGAAGAACTTCAACGGCGAGCGCTTGCTGATGTCGGCCGGCGCCTGTGCCTTCGCGCAGGTCTGCTTCGACGAAGCGCTGGCCTGGGCGCGCCAGCGCAAGACCTTCGGCATCGCGCTCGTGGAGCACCAGGTCACGCGCCACAAGCTGATGGACATGCACATGCGCATCGCCAGCAGCCGCGCCTGGCTGCACGCGCTGGCCGAGCGGCTCGAAAGCGGCGACACCTCGCCCGACTGGGTCGCCGAGTTGTGCCTGCTGAAGAACCACACGACACAGACGATGCAGTGGTGCGCCGACGCGGCGGTGCAGATCCTCGGTGGCATGGGCTTCATGCGCGGGACCAAGAGCGAGCGCATCTACCGCGAGGTGAAGGTGATGATGATCGGTGGTGGTGCCGAAGAGATCATGAAGGAACTGGCGGCACGGCAGCTGGGCGTATGAACGAACTCGACAGCAAACCGGCAAGACGAGCGCCCGCGAAGCGCCGGGCGGCCGCTGCTGCGAACGCGCGCGGCTTGGCGCCGCCCGCGGCTGCCGAGCCGACGAACCGGCGCGCCGAGCTGGTACGGGTCGCCGCCCGCCTGTTCCGTGAAAAAGGCTTCGACGGCACGACGACGCGCGACATCGCCGACGCCGTCGGCATGCGCTCCGGGAGTTCTTACTACCACTTCGCGAACAAGCACGAGCTGCTGATGGCCGTGATGGAAGAAGGCCTGCGCCAGGGCCTGGCGCGCACCCACGCGGCCTTGGCCGACGAGACGCTGACGGCGCTGGAGCGGTTCACGCGCCTCGTGCGCACGCACTACGGCATCCTGCACGACACGGGCAGCGACTTCATTCCGGTGATGTTGTACGACTGGCGTTCGCTGCCTACGCAATACAAGCGCCGCATCATCGAACTGAAGGACCGCTACGATGCAATCTGGCAGCGCACGCTCGACGAGTTGCACGCACAAGGCCGCTTGCGTGCCGACGCGAAGCTGGCGCGCTTGATGATCCTCGGTGCGATCAACTTTTCGGCCACCTGGTACCGCAGCAAACCGCGCTCAGCCCAGCGTGTCGATCTCGACGAACTTGCAGCGCAGACCGTTGCGCTCGTACTGGAGCCCCCATGAACCCGACCGTACTGATCGCGCGCACGAACAAGGTCTGGATCGTCACGCTGAACCGGCCCGAGGTGCGCAACGCGGTCGACGGGCCGACGGCGCGTGCGCTGGCGCAGGCTTTTCGCGAATTCGACGCCGACCCCGACGCCTGCGTCGCGATCCTGACCGGTGCCGGTGGCCAGTTCTGCGCCGGTGCCGACCTGAAGGCGGTGGCGGCCGGGTTCGACGCCAACCCGCTCGCGGTCGCGCTCGACCCCGACATGCGCCACGACGGCCCGATGGGGCCAACGCGGCTGCGCTTGAACAAGCCGGTGATCGCAGCGGTCGAAGGCCACGCGGTCGCCGGTGGGCTCGAACTCGCGCTGTGGTGCGACCTGCGTGTGGCGAGCGAGACGGCCGTTTTCGGTGTCTACTGCAGGCGCTTCGGTGTGCCGCTGATCGACGGCGGCACCGTCAGGTTGCCGCGCCTGATCGGCACGAGCCGGGCGCTCGACCTGATCCTCACCGGTCGCGCGGTAGCTGCCGACGAGGCGCTCGCGCTCGGGCTGGCGAACCGCGTCGTGCCGGCTGGCGGGGCGCTCGCTGCGGCAAGCGAACTGGCCCGGCAGATCGCTGCGTTCCCGCAGCAGTGCATGCGCAACGACCGCGCGAGCGTGAGCGCGCAACACGGGCTCGACGTGCACGATGCCTTGGCGCAGGAGTTCGCGCTCGGCCTGCAGACGCTGCAGTCCGGCGAATCGGTCAGCGGCGCACAGCGTTTTTCCGCCGGGGCCGGCCGGCACGGGCGCTTCAGCGACGAGTGACCTGCCGTTTCGGCGCCGCGCGCAGGGCCGCCGGGACATGTCCGAAAACGGCGAGTCCGAAATTTTGCACTGGCCATAATCGGCGCCATGCTTCAGAACCCGGAACACCTCGACGACGCCGCCGCGTACCAGGTCATCACCGCCCGCGACGCGCGCTTCGACGGGCGCCTGTTCGTCGGTGTCACGTCGACCGGCATCTACTGCCGGCCGATCTGCCGCGTGCGCACACCGCTGCGCAAGAACTGCCGCTTCTTCGACACACCGGCCCAGGCCGAAGCGGCGGCGTTCAGGCCGTGTCTCAAGTGCCGGCCCGAAATCGCGCCCGGCGCGGGCCTGGCGTGGACAACGATGGACGCGTCACGCACGCTCGCGCGTCAGGCGGCCGACGTGCTCGATGCACACGCCGAGAGCGCGGAGCCACCGTGCGTGGCCGCGCTCGCCGAGCGGCTCGGCGTCAGTGACCGGCATCTGCGCCGCATCTTTCAGACCGAACACGGCGTCACACCCTTGCAATACCTGCAGACGCGGCGCTTGTTGCTCGCCAAGCAGTTGCTCACCGACACGCGGCTGCCGGTGGCCCAGGTTGCGCTCGCGAGTGGCTTCAACAGCCTGCGGCGCTTCAACGCGGCGTTCGCCGAGAGCTACCGCATGAGCCCGAGCCGGCTGCGCGGCGAGGTCGCAGATGAAAACGCGGCGCCGCACGCCGGCCTCTCGGTCAAACTCGCATACCGCGCGCCCTGCGATGTCGCAGCGCTGATGCGCTTCTTTGCCCTGCGTGCGATTCCCGGCGTCGAGCAGGTCGATGGCCAGCGCGTCCAGCGCACCGTTCGGGCCGGCACGCTGGCGCCGACGGCGGGGTGGGTCGAAGCCGAGTTCGCGTCCGCACCGTCGGTCTCGCAACCCGCGCTGCTGCACTTGCGCTTCGCACCCGGGCTGGCCGCCGCGAGCGGCAGCGTCGTTGCCGCCGTGCGCCGCTGGCTCGACTTGGATGCCATGCCACAGGCGATCGATGCGGTGCTGGCCGACCTGCCGGGCGAGGCCGGTCTGCGCTTGCCGGGCAGCCTGGATGCGTTCGAACTCGCCGTCCGCGCCGTGCTCGGCCAGCAGGTCACGGTGGCTGCGGCGCGCACGCTGGCGCGCCGTGTCGTCGAACGGTTCGGCACGCCGATCAGCACCCCGTGGCCCGATGTGGACCGTGTCTTCCCCGCACCGCTGGCGCTCGCCTGCGCAACGGTCGAAAGCATCGCCGAGCTCGGCATCATTCGCACGCGGGCCGGCGCGATCATCGCCATCGCGCAAGCCTGGCCGCAGATTACTGCGCTGCTCATACCCAAGTCGCGCGCAGAGCCGCTGATCGAACACCTGTGCGCCTTGCCCGGCATCGGGCCCTGGACAGCGCACTACGTCGCGATGCGCGCCCTCGGCTGGCCCGACGCGTTTCCGCCGAACGACGTGGCGGTGCTCAAGGCAATGCGAGAGCGCTTTCAAACGACCACCCAGCGCGAGGCCGAGGCCCGCGCGCAAGCCTGGCAGCCCTGGCGTTCTTACGCCGTGCTGCGCCTTTGGAACAGCCTGGAGAAAAAGTCATGAGCAAAGTCACGGATTCGATTCACGGCGCCTGCACGGCGCAATGCACGGTCGCCTCGCCACTCGGGCGGGTGCTGCTCGCCCGCACGGCAAAAGGCTTGGCCGGTGCCTGGTTCGAGGGGCAGAAGCACCATCCCGGCGTGCTGGCAGCGCCGGAACGTCCGGAGGACCCTTTGCTGAAAAGCACAGCCGAACAACTGGCGCGCTATTTCACCGGTCGCTCCGCGACGTTCGACATTCCACTCGATTTGCTGGGCACCACGTTCCAGCGGTCGGTGTGGTACGCCCTGCTCGCCATTCCGACTGGACGCACCAGCAGCTACGGTGACATCGCCAGAAACGTCGCCGCCGCTTCGGCGGTGCGCGCGGTGGGTGGTGCGGTCGGCCGCAACCCCGTGTCGGTGATCGTTCCTTGCCACCGCGTCGTCGGCAGCGACGGTTCGTTGACGGGTTATGCCGGCGGCACCGACCGAAAGCTCACGCTGCTGAAGCTCGAAGGGGCGACGATCGGCGATCCGGCCTTGCGCTAGGGCGCCGGAGCTGTCGTTCGAGGCTCGCGCACGGTGTGGCTGTTCATGCCTGCCGTGCTTTGGGGCGCATCGTTCCTCTTCATGCGCGAGGGTGCGCCCGAGTTCGGGCCGGTCGTGTTGCCGGCCTAGCGTGTCCTTGGTTTGACACTCCAGACGGGCTGATCGTCATAACCGGCGAGCTGGGTGGGGAAGTTGGACGCCGAGACGATGCGGTTCCAGGCCTCGGCCGCGCCCGCAGCGCCATGGTCCA
>JANYFX010000173.1 GCA_025359585.1 Rhizobacter sp.
GAAGCGACGCACCTGCTCAATCTCGAGGCCGAACCCAGCGGGTGGACATGGCCGCGTCAGACGAAACTGCCGTTGCCTGACATAGGCTCCGACAACTGAGGTTCCAAGCCATGGATGAGTATCGTCAGAAGGTCCCGATGATCTCGCCGTGGGCAACGAAGCCCGGTTATCTTCCAGTGCGAAAGGGCGCAGTGCGATTCGCCTTTGGTTTTCCAGAAGCGTTGACGTCCAACGCTTGGAGGATGTGGGCGAACAAGGCAGGCGACGTCTACCTGGCCTGTCGCGACAACATGCGCGAGACCAAGGTCAGTCTCCATGCGTCAGGCCGATGGCGTATGGCGTTCACATCCGAAGCGATCGCGAAACGCCCCGACCTTCTGAAGCAGGGACAGGATCGCGCGTGGGAGGTATGGGACCAGCCACCAGAGACGCTTCCCGACACTGTCGTCGCCTTTCGCCTGTACTTTCCGACCTCCGAGCTTGCGCTCAACCAAACTCACCGCGAGTCGGATGCATGGTCGAAAGTGATATTCATCGAGCCAGCACCGCCGAGCAGGATGTCCGTTGTCACGCTGTTCATCGCCAACTTCGATGCGAACATCGTCCACGGCACTGAGCCGAGCTTTCGGTTGGCCAGCATCGCTCTATCAACGGGACGCTGGGCCCAACTCGTGGCGCACTATGACCTTGAAGGAAATGTGCACGACATCATTCGAGATGGTCTGGCGCGAGGCGCTGGACAGATGGACGCCTCCACGCTGAGGCGATGGCCGGCGTCCTCCTATGCGTATTTCTTCGGTCAATGCCCGGATGGCGCTCGATTCATCGTCGGTGCCAAAGCACCTCCACCATCAAACATCGGGTAGCTGGACGCGATGCGGTCGTCCTCTCCCGGCATTTCAGACGATCACCGACCTATCGGCGTCTGCTCCTGGGTATTCCTCGCCTCGATGGCCTGAAGCACCCAGCGTTCGCGATTCGAGAGCTCACGCGGCGCTCCGACGGCTCGGACGAACAGCGTGAACGGTTTCGAGTAGGCGAAGCTGCGCACTGCGGCGGGCTGTGCAGGAGTGCCTGCGGCCTTGGCAGCCCTCAGGAACTCGGGCGAGGCGATCAGCGCGTCGACGGCCCTGTCCGCCGCCGGCCGGGCGCCCTTGGTCAGCGCGCTTGCGAGAGCTGCGCCCACACCAGGTCCGAGGATCGGCGTCGCGACCGTCCCTACGGCCACGCCAACGCCGCCGCGCTTGGCCGCGTCGTACAGCTTGCCCGCGAGCGTGTCCGCGGCCTTGAACTGCTCCTGGACGGCTTGGATGCGGCCCGTCGTGATGCGCTCTTTCGTGGCAGCGCTGATGCCCTGCGAGACGCGGTACAGGTCGCTGACCTGCTTGCGTGCGGCCGGCGGCAGGTTCGACATCAACGCCGCGTGCGCCTGCTTGTTGCGCAGCAGTCCGTCGTACCACTTCTCGAATTGGCCGAAGCCGATCGGCCCGCGCGTGCCGGCGGTGCGGAAGGCCGACGCCAAGCCAGAAGCGGCAACCTCTTGGCGCATCTCCTGGGGCACCGCGCTGAGCAGCCGGATCAGCTTCGATGCGTCGCCAGAGGGCAGGGCGCGCACCGAGCTTGAAAGCGGACCCACAAGGCTGTCGGTCAGCTTCTTGCCGAAGAGCGACTTCATGTCGTCTTCGAGGCCCTTGCGCACAGCGACCGAAGCGCTCGCGGCCTTGTACAGGTCTCCGGCGCCTGCCGCTTCGGCCACGGCCTGCTGGTCCTGCGACAAGGTGCCGTAGAGCTTCTTCAGCATGCCCGACTCCGAGTCCGCGAACGGGCCAGAGGCCTTGTGCATGGCCTGGCCGATCTGCTTGCGCACCTGGTCGAGGTAGGCATAGGTCAACGGCGCGCCGTCGCCATTCAACGCGCCGAGCAGCTTGCCCTCGGTCGGCAGCAGGCGCGCCTCACCGCCGACCTCATCGGCGTGCTGTTTCAAGAACGCGAGAGTGTTCTCTGCCGGCGCAGCAGTCTTTGCCGGGATCGCGGCACGCACCTAACCATACAGCTGCTCGGCCTTCTGTTCGAGCTCGGCCTGCGTCGCCTGCATGCGGCCACGCACGCTTGCGTCGAGTGCGCTCACATCGCTCGTGCCGCCGATCTCATCGATCAGCTTGCTCGCGCGCTCGCCAACCTTCTCCAGGCCGGCCATCTCGGCAGAGCGAGCCTGCGACCCTGGGATCGACTTCACGGCCTGCGCGAGCTCGCGATAGGCCTGGTTCGTCGTCACGTGGTCGGGCTGCAAGTAATCCTCGATGCCGAGACGCTTTGCGGCATCCAGCGTCTTCACGTTCGGGGCAGCCTGCTCGGCGAGCGTCTGCGTGGCGGCCTTTGATCCCATTCCACCCTCGGCCGCCTTCTTCGCGGCCTGTGCCAGCTCCGCGCCACTCATCATCGACGCCGGCGCAGCAGCGCCCGGGGCAGCGGACGGGGCCGACGTGGCGCCACCAGGTGCGGCAACAAGCTCATCAGCTGGAACGAACGATTCGCGCCCGTTGGCTTCGACACGTGCGTACATGCGACCGTCCGGGCCGACTTGTGGCTCGACCTGCTTGAAGCGGACCGGGATGTCGCTGTCCGCGTTGCGCCAGATCATCGACTGCCCCGGAGCGGGCGCTGCAGCAGGGCCTGCAGGCGCCGCGACCGGTGCGGTAGTGGTGATGGGTGCCTCGACGGGATTCGCGGGCGCAGCGTGCGCGCCTGCGGTCGCCGCGGGTACTTCATTCGCGAGAGCTGCCGGCTCTGGGGCGCCCCGCGCGCGCTGCAATAGCGCCGCGACAGGTTGCGCCGCCGCGCGCACCGTGTTGACGACCGCCGGCACCGCGCCACCCATGGCCGTGGCCATCGCGACTTCCTTCGGATCGAAGTTGCCGCCGGTCGCGGCCTGCTGGCTTCGATCACGGCCTGGGTCGCGCCTGCGGCGACAGCAGCTCCAGGAATGGTCACGGCTCTACCGGCGGGTGTGAAGGCTGCCAGCGCACCAAGCACGCGAGGCGCGTCCCCGAGGGTCAGGCCTGGCGGGTAGAAGTAGTCCTTGCCGTCCGACGGAGAGGTGAATATCCAGTTGCCCTTCGAGTCGCGCCGCTGCGCCATCCCGGGGAAGTTGGCCTTCAGGATCTGCGCGGTCTCGTCGGCGTTCGCGAGCAAGGAGCCGAGACCGCTTTTCGCGCTGGCCATCGACAGCTGGTTCATCTCCGGCATGCCGGTCCACTCGGGCAACGACTGCGACTCGGGTGTCGCGCGCTCGGCGCCGGTAACGGCTTCAGAGATTCGGCCGGGCATCGCGGCGAGACGTTCGCCGATGCTGGGCGGAGGCGGCCCGGGAACAGGCAGCGCGCCCGACACCGGCGCTCTGTCTCCGAGCGGCGCGCCGGGTGGCAGATCATTGCCGGCCAGGTACTTCGCGAAGCCGGCATTCATCTGATCGCGTTTCGGCGCTGCGGCTACTGCGGCCGGAGCAGGCGTGGTCACCGGGATGGCCGGGTGAGCTTCCATCCAACGAGCGAAGTCGTTGTCGAGCGTCTCCTGCCGCAGCGGTTGCATGCCGGCCGAAACCCTCGCGATGTAGGAATCGGTGCGTGGCCCCCAGTTCGCCGTGTCGCCACCGGCGTGGTAGTAGCCGGCCGCAAGCTTCGTGGCGAGATCGGAATCCTGCGTGCGCTGCTTCGCCCAGTTGAGGCCGTCCTTCAGCACGATGCCCGCCACCTCCGCCGCGTTCTGCGGGCTCAGGTAGGCATCGATGCCATCGCGTTCGAGCACCAGTTTCCGAGTAGTCGGCGTCACCTGGAACGGCGTGCGGGCGTTCGCCTCAGAAACTTGGTCGGCGTTACTTTTCTCCCTGTTGTTCAGCACCGACACCAGCAAGCCGGCGGGGAGGCCCAGCTTCTTCTCGGTGCCCGCCGCGAGGTCCGACCAGTAGGGGTCGCGGTAGGAGTTCGGCGTCCCGGACGCCATCACTTGCCCCCGGTCGATTGCAGGTACTGGATCACTTGGTCGTGCGTCGAGCCGGGGAACTTCTGGAGCAAGCGATTCACATCGCTTTCCTTCAGAGCGCCGTACTCCGGGTGCTGCATCACAAATGCACCGCCCGCCGCAGGCAGCTTGCCCGAGCCGACGAGCTTGCCCTGACTCTTCTGCAGTGTTGAGCGAATGACGCCGAGGGCGTTCTTGAGCGAATCGACGGATTGATCCGGGTCAAGGCTTGCCACCGCACGCTCGATGCGCGCGCCCTCGGCATCAGACAACGACCCCTGCCCCTTCATCTTCTGAACCGCCGACAGGAACTGCTGCGACTTGACCGTGTCGAGCATCGCGCGGAAGTCCTTCGCGTCCGTGCCTGGAATCATCGAAAGCATCTTCCCCGACGTACTGCCTGCACTGCCGATGCCGCCCTCAGAGAACACGCCACCGGAGCCGATCAAACCACCCTTCAGGCCGGGGTGCTTCATCAGCGCGTCGACCGTGTAGAGGGCCTGGCCGAGCGTGTCCATCTGGTCCTGCGCGTCAGTTGACGCGGCCTGCTTCTTCAAGTCGAGCTCAGCCTGCAGCTTGTCGCGTTCGAGTTGGAGCTGGCCACGCTGCGTCTCGCTGTTGGCCTGCTTGATCTGCGTGTCCAACACGGCGATGCGCCGCTCCGAACGCTTCGTCTCGATCTCTTCGGCACGGTAGGAGTTGTCGAGCCCCGTTTTCGTCGTAGCGTTGTCAGCCTCGGCGCCCTTGATGATGGCGTCGGCCTTCTTGATCGCGAGATCGGCCGGCGCGAGTGCCGCGTCGCGATCTTCCTTGCCGAGCGCGGCAAGCGTGGTGGCCACCTTCGAGCCGTCCGGGTGGGCGGCCAGTTGCGGCATGATCATTGCGCCCAGCGCGAATTGCGGATGCTCCTTGACCACGCCGGCAGCGGCACGCAGCGCCTGCGACTTCTCATTCGGGCCGCCGGCCTTCTCCATGGCGTCGGCGCGCGCGTTCATCAGATCTACAGCGATCTGCGGCTGCCCGGCTTTGATCGAGGCTCCCCACTGCGACAGGTCGGACAGGTGCGTTTGCTGTTGCGCTGTGTTGAGGCTGTTCCATGCCTTGGTCAGCGGCTCGGCTAGGCCTGGCATGAGCGTCATCACCCGCGCGTAGTCGGCGCCGGTGGCGTTCGGGTTGTTCGCGAGAGCATAAAGTGCCTGCTGTTGGGCCTGCGCGGTCTGCTGCTTTTGCTGCAGTGCGAGCTGGTTGGCTTGGTCATCACGAATGCCTGCACCCGCTTGGTAACCGGCGATGGCCGACTGGAATGGGGTGGCGACGTCAATGTCGTACCGGATGGGGTCCATGGCGGCTCCTAGATGGGCCGACAGGCAGTCAGCGGACGCGTCGCGGCGAGGGAGACACCTTGCTCGGTACAGAAGCTGCCAGAGAGGTCTCGGGGGCGCGCACGGCCGGTGAAGTGGTGCGCCGAATAGGCGTCGAGGTCAGCAGTCATCACAACTCCCTTTCGGGGCAGTGAGCGGCTGGGGCACTCAGAACACAGCTATGCGGGACAGGTCCGGCAACGGGGAACAGTATAGGGTTCAGCTACCGCGACGAGAAGGGTCGTAGCGCGCAGCACCAAGGTAGCGGCCGATCAACTCGGCTATCGCGGGGATGGCCTCGTCGACAGTGGCGGCCTTGCAGCTCGATTCCTCAAGCGAATGCGTCGTGTGAACCTCGCACGAGATGAAGTACATCGACCAGACATCGGTCTCGAACCACACCTTCAGGCGCATTGAGCCGCCTGTCCGCTGGACCCGGATCGTGGCCATGCGCTCGGCCAATACCAGCGTGGCGGGAATGGCCTCAATCTCTTGAGTCATGGATCGAAGACGCTTGTTGAGGGCGCCGATTCGATCGGCCTGCGTTTGCAGCCGGGCCGCTCGCACGACTTGATCCACGGCCGCGTCGGACTGAGCCCGTGCCTGGGCCGCGGAAACCATCTCGTTGAAGTTCATGAAGCCACTCCAGTGCGGAACGCGAGGTTCGACCTACAGATGATCAAGCGCGG
>JANYFX010000293.1 GCA_025359585.1 Rhizobacter sp.
GATGGCGCTCGGCGTCTGGCTGCACCTGGCCGAGCGGCACGCGCACGAGCATGCCCACGAGGCGATCGAGCACAGCCATGCGCACGAACACGACGAGCATCACGCGCACACGCACGACGGCGCTGTCACCGGGGCGCACACGCATGCGCATCGCCACACGCCGTTGACGCACAGCCACGGTCACTACCCCGACGCCCACCACGGACACACCCACTGAACGACTCCCGCCGTGCCCGACAATGACTGCATGGCTTTTGAATCCGACACCGCCGCCGCCCCAAGCTCGTCGCTGCTGCACAACCTGAACCCCGAACAACTCGCCGCGGTGACGCTGCCGGCGCGCCCCGCGCTGATCCTTGCCGGCGCCGGCTCGGGCAAGACCCGTGTGCTCACCACCCGCATCGCGTGGCTGATCCAGACCGGCCAGCTCTCGCCCGGCGGGGTGATGGCAGTGACCTTCACGAACAAGGCCGCGAAGGAAATGCTGACGCGCCTCGGCGCGATGCTGCCGATCCCCGTGCGGGGCATGTGGATCGGCACCTTCCACGGCCTGTGCAACCGTTTCCTGCGCGCGCACTGGAAGCTCGCGGCCTTGCCGCAGGGTTTCCAGATCCTCGATTCCGGCGACCAGCTCTCGGCGGTGAAGCGGGTGATCAAGGCGATGAAGCTCGACGAAGAGCGCTTCGTGCCCAAGCAGGTCACGTGGTTCATCGCCGGGCAGAAAGACGACGGCCGGCGCCCAAAAGACGTGGAAGTGCGCGATGAACAGTCGCGCGTCCTGGTGCAGGTGTATCAAGCCTACGAAGACCAGTGCCAGCGTGAAGGCGTGGTCGACTTCGCCGAGCTGATGCTGCGCACCTACGAGCTGATGCGCGACAACCAGGCGCTGCGCGAGCATTACCAGCGGCGCTTTCAGCACATCCTCGTCGACGAATTCCAGGACACCAACAAGCTGCAGTACGCGTGGCTGAAAGTCTTCGCCGGGCCAGACGCTGCGGTGTTCGCGGTCGGTGACGACGATCAGAGCATCTACGCCTTCCGCGGTGCGCAGGTCGGCAACATGGCCGCGTTCGAGCGCGAGTTCAAGGTGCAGCAGGTGATCAAGCTGGAGCGCAACTACCGCTCCTTCGGCAACATCCTCGACACCGCCAACGAGCTGATCTCGCGCAACACGCGCCGGCTGGGCAAGAACCTGCGCACCGAAGCCGGCCCGGGCGAGCCGGTGCGCGTGCGCGAAGCCACGAGCGACTTCGCCGAAGCGCAGTGGTTCGTCGAAGAAGCGCAGCAGTTGCACCGCGAAGGCACACCGCGCAGCGACATCGCGCTGCTCTACCGCAGCAACGCGCAGAGCCGCGTGATCGAGAGTGCGCTGTTCAATTCGGGCGTGCCGTACAAGGTCTACGGCGGGTTGCGGTTCTTCGAGCGCGCCGAAGTCAAACACGCACTCTCGTACCTGCGGCTGATCGAGAACCCGAGCGACGACACGAGCTTTCTGCGCGTCGTGAACTTCCCGACACGCGGTATCGGCGCACGCACCGTCGAGCTGCTGCAGGACGCCGCGCGCGCCAGTGGCCGCAGCCTTTACCAGAGCGTGGGCGCGCTCGCGGGCAAGGGCGGAGGCAACCTGCAGGCCTTCGTCGCGATGATCGACACGATGCGCGAAGCCACTCGCGGGCTCACGCTGCGCGAGATCATCGAGCACATGCTGCACACGTCCGGGCTGGTCGAGTTCTACAAGACCGACAAGGAGGGCCAGGACCGGCTCGAGAACCTGGAAGAACTGGTCAACGCCGCCGAAGGCTTCGTCACGCAGGAAGGCTTCGGCAAGGACGCGGTGGCGCTGCCGGTCGACGAACATGCCGGTGCGATGAGTGCGGGCACGCCGACGGCGATCGCGTCGGTCGACCTCACGCCCGACGCCGAAACCGGCGAGATCATGTCGCCTCTCGCCGCGTTCCTGACCCACGCTTCGCTCGAAGCCGGCGACAACCAGGCCCAGGCCGGGCAAGACGCGATCCAGCTGATGACGGTGCACTCGGCCAAGGGCCTGGAGTTCGACTGCGTGTTCATCACGGGTCTCGAAGAAGGCCTGTTCCCGCACGAGAACTCGGCGTCCGACGCCGACGGTCTGGAAGAAGAACGGCGCCTGATGTACGTGGCCATCACACGCGCCCGCAAGCGCCTGTACCTGAGCTTCGCGCAGACGCGCATGCTGCACGGCCAGACCCGCTACAACATCAAGAGCCGCTTCTTCGACGAGTTGCCGGAAGCGGCGCTGAAGTGGATCACGCCGCGCAACCAGGGCTTCGGCTCGGGCTTCGCACGCGAGTATCAAGCGGCGTGGACGCGCGGTTCGGGTTTGAACTCGATCGTCGGCGCGGGCAACGTGAGTGCTTCATCCAACGCAGCGCCGCCGATGGTGCCGAAGGCCCCGAGCCACGGCCTGCGCTCGGGCCAGAGCGTGTTTCACAACAAGTTCGGCGAAGGCGTGATCGTCACGCTCGAAGGCTCGGGTGTCGACGCGCGCGCGCAGGTCAACCTCGGGCGCCACGGCATGAAGTGGCTGGCCTTGTCGGTGGCCAAGCTCACGCCGGTCACGTGAGCCATCAGCTCGCCGGGCGCTTCATCTGGCAAGACGTGGGCTGCGAGCTGACGTAGGAGTCCCAGACGACTTCGGAGCGGAAGCCGTAGCCCGTGCCCTCGGCGTCGTACTTGACGCCCGGGCTGCCCTGCTTGGCCCATATGCCGAGGAACAGCGGCGCCTGCAACTGGTGGTCGGTCTTGCGCATTTCCACTTCGCCGATCGGGCTCTTGTACTTCATGCCCTCAAGCACGAGCGCCACCTTCTTCGGGTCGCTTGACTTGGCCTGCCTCATGGCCGCCAGCAGCATGTTCATGCTGTTCCAGTGCGCCGCGAAGATGAAGTCCTCGTTGTACTTCTGCTTGTAGGCCACGTAGACCTTCTCGAGTTCGGGTGTCGGCGCGTTGTGTCCCCAGTTCCAGAGCACACCGACCTTGCCTTCACCCCACGGGCCCATCTGGGCCGGCGTGCCGGGGTTGTTGGCGTTCATCGTGTAGAAGTTGATGTTCAGGCCGAAGTCCCGGGCCGACTTGAACAGCAGCGTCAGGTCGCTGCCCCAGTTCGACGTGATCACGGTGTCGGCGCCCGAGCCCTTGATCTTCGCGATGTAGGGCGCGAAGTCGCGCACCTGGGCGATCGGCACGAAGTCGTCGCCGACGATCTGGATGTCGGGCCGCTTGCGGGCCAGGTAGTCCTTCGCCGCCTTCGACACCTGCTGGCCGTGGGTGTAGTTCTGGTTCAGCAGGTAGACCTTCTTGATGTCGGGCCGCTTCATCATGTAGGTCGTCAGCGCCTCGATCTTCATCTCGCTCGACGGGTAGAACCGAAAGTGCCAGAAGCTGCAGCGGTCGTTGGTGAGGCCCGGGTCCATCGCCGCGTAGTTGAGGTACAGCGTGGCCTTCTCCGGTTCGCGCTCGGCCAGCTTGTTGAGGGCGTCGACCAGCGCGAAAGCCACCCCCGAGCCGCCGCCCTGCGTGACGTAGCGGATGCCCTGGTCGGTGGCCGCCTTGAGCACCGTGACGCTTTCCTGCGGCGTGCCCTTGCCGTCGAAAGGCACGACCTCGAATTTCGGATCGGTGCTGCCACTCTTGCTGTTCAATTGCAGGACGACTTCGCGCAGTTGTTTGAGCGAGCCTTCACCCGCGAGCGCGAACGGGCCCGAGAGCACGTCGATGAAGCCGATCTTGACGACCTCGCCAGCGAAGGCGGGCGCCGCCGAAACAGCGAGAGCCAGCCAGGCCAGGCGCCGGAGGGTGCGGGCAAAGTTCATGCGGTGTCTCACATTTTTTTGGGTGCTTCGACGCTACCACTGCACCCCCCGCGCTGCGGGCGGGGTTGACCCGAAGCGCGGCCTGTGGCGCTCAGGCGCCGATGGCGCCCGGCTTGTCGGCATCGACCACGAAGCGAGCCGCGGTCGACACGCCGCTCGCCGGATCGAGTGCATCGCCCACCACCTGCAGCTTGGCCTGCAACTGTTTCGGGTCGAGCACGAAGTGCATGTAGCCGCGCTGGTCGCTGCGGCCGTAGTGGATGTGCGGGTTGAACGCCCGCGCCGCATCGACTCGCTTTTGCGCCATGCCCAAGCTGCTGATCGAGGTGCCGCAGAACTCGGTGGCGATGACCTTGCCCGCAGCATCGTCGAAGTCGGTCTTCAGGTCGGCCACGTAGTTCGCGTGCACGTCGCCGCCGAGCACGACCACACCCGGCACCTTGCGCGATGCGACCGTGCCGAGCAGGCGGTTGCGCGAGGGGGCGTAACCGTCCCAGGCGTCGGTCCAGTAGGTGGCGTTGCCATCCGCCGGGTCGGTCCATGAAAAGCGCGTCATCAAGGTCTGCTGCGCGAGCAGGTTCCACGGCCGGTCCAGGCTCCAGCCGCTCGCGAGCCAGCGTTCCTGTTCGGTGCCGAGCAGCGTGCGTTTCGGGTCGAGCAGCTCGGGGCAGGACTTCAGCGTCGCGGTGTTCGAGCCGCCGCGGTCGGGCTTGGGGCAGGCCTGCACGTCACGGTACTGGCGGTCGTCGAGCAGGTGGATGCGCGCCAGGCGGCCCCAGTCGAGCCGGCCGGTGATGCGCATGTCGGCGCCGTTCGGCCGGGCTGAATTCGGGTAGGGCATGTGCTCCCAATAAGCCTGGTACGCGGCGGCGCGCTGGGCCTTGAAGTTGGGCTGCAGCATCTGGCCCTGCAGGTTGGCGTAGTCGTTGGCGACCTCGTGGTCGTCCCACACCAGCAGCCACGGCGCGGCGGCGTGCGCGGCCTGCAGCGCAGGGTCGCTCTTGTGGGTGGCGTAGCGGGCGCGGTACTGGTCGAGCGTGGTGACCGTGGCCTTGCTCTCGGTCTGGCGCACCGAGTCGGGCCGCGAGGCGTATTCGTAGATGTAGTCGCCGAGGAACATCACGAGGTCGAGCTCTTCGTTTGCCAGATGCTGCCACGCGGCGTAGTGGCCCGTGTCCCAGCGCTGGCAACTGGCGATCGCGAATTTCAGTGACGCGGTGTCGGCCGCAGCGGGTGCGGTGCGGGTGCGCCCGACCGCGCTTTGCTGGCCGAGCGCGAAGAAGCGGTACCAGTACCAGTGCCCGGGGGCGAGCCCGGCCACTTCGGCGTGCACGCTGTGGGCCCAACTGCCTTCCGCGGTCTCGACGCCGAGCGCGGCGATCTCGCGGAACTGTTCGTCACGGGCGACTTCCCAACGCACCGGCACACGTTCGGGCAGGTCGGCGCCGATCAGGCGCGTCCACAGCACCATTCCGTCGGGGCGTGGCTGGCCCGAGGCGATGCCGAGCGCGAAGCGCGGCATGTCGGCGGCGCGTGTGTCATGCAGCAGCCAGGGCGCGAAGGTGAGGGCGGCCGTGCCTTGCAGCAGCGCGCGACGCGAGCGTTGGGGTCGGGTCGTCATCGTGACCCGCGTCTCAGACGCCGACGTCGTCGATCTCGCGGTACACGTCGCGCAGCCAGGCCTTCACGCGCTGGCGGTCCATCAGGCCCAGGCCGCCGCCGGTCGGGTCTTGCGGGTTCTTGGCTTTCCAGAAGCTGCTGCTGCCGGCGTCGATCTTGTTGATGACGCTGTCGCCGAGCTTCTTCACCGTGACCACCCGCGCGCCGAGCTGCATCGCACGGGCCTGCTCACCCGACTGTTCGAGCACGCTGAAATCGTTGCCGCGGATCTGGTTGCGCACCAGCACGTACTTCATGCCGGTGCCGAAGCGGTCGAGCAGCTTTTTCAGCAGGTCGACCGAGTCCTTGCCGGAATCCATCACGTGCCAGTAGTGGATCGTCATGCCCATCTCGTCGGCCAGGTTCAAGACACCGGCGTCGTCCATCCACTTCACCAGCGGGTCGTGCGTCTGCGCGGCCAGGTCGACGAGAACGCGGCGCTCGGGCTGCTCGGCGGCGGCTTCGATGATGCCGTCGAGCGCCTCGATGTTGTCGACCAGCACCGGCGAGGCGTAGCCGGAATAAAAGCGCATCAGCGCGCCGTGCGAGCGATCGGTGTCGAAGCCGATGAACGGGATCTCGCGGTCGATCATGTATTGCGCCAGAACGCGTGACATCAGCGACTTGCCGACGCCGCCTTTTTCGCCGCCGATGAAGTGGATGTGGGCCATCTGAGTGAGTCCTTGGTTGCGTCGATTCCGGATTGTCTGCGGCTTGAAGCCGGCCATTTCGGCCGCCGCCGGGGGCCAGCAATTTGCAGACCCGCTCAGCGCATGTTTTACCACCGTGTTTTAACGAGGCTTTCACATTCGCTGCCTAGCATGCGCCGAACAGCTCATCGAAGCGACCTCCTCTCAAGCCACCGAAAGCCTCCATGTCCTTGCAAAACCTCGAATCCCGCCG
Organism: Rhizobacter sp.; assembly: GCA_025359585.1. Taxonomy (GTDB): domain Bacteria; phylum Pseudomonadota; class Gammaproteobacteria; order Burkholderiales; family Burkholderiaceae_C; genus LMDS01. The sequence continues at coordinate 6,414 of JANYFX010000293.1, forward strand.
CCGCCTGCTGAAGTTTTTCGTGGGCGCCCCGATGCTGCCCTTGGGCGGCTCGGCCTTCGCCACCGCCTTGCTCGCCGGCTGCGGCGGCAGCGACGACGCGGCTCCCGCGCCCGTCGTCACCTACACCTCGTCGAGTTTCACCGGCATGGCCGCGCCGACGCTGGCCAACGCTGCGGCCATGGCCACCACCTCGGTCGGCTCCAGCCTGAACGTGGCCTACAGCGACGGCAGCCAGAAGGCCTATGCGCTCGCCTATCGCCCGTTCTTCGCCACCGGCGACCTGGTGCCCAACGGCAGCGGCGGCACGGTCCTGGCGGGCGGCTACGTGGACATCAACAACCAGCCGATCGTCGACCGATCGGTCGCCGGCAAGGAGCGCCAGTTCTTCTCCGACTCGCCGGACGGCACCTCGCTGCTGTCGTTGCCGAACCCGACCGTCACCGGCATCAAAGGCAAAGCCGTTTTCGCGGTGGTGCAGTTCGAGTACACGACGCGTGACCAGAGCGGCGCCAGCACCTACGGCGTGCTGCCCTCGCCGATCGCGGTGCTGACGCTCGATCAGGACCAATCCACCGGCGCGCTGACGCTCGTGAAGTACCACAACGTCGACATGGCCAGTGCGCACGGCCTGTGGATCACCTGCGGCGCGAGCCTCTCGCCCTGGGGCACGCACCTGTCGAGCGAAGAGTACGAGCCCGATGCGCCGTTCGCCTCGTCCAACGCACAGTTCAAGGCCTACAGCCTGAACGTGTTCGGCGACGCGACCAAGGCGAACCCGTACC
>JANYFX010000312.1 GCA_025359585.1 Rhizobacter sp.
CACGTCCAGGCTGCGGTCGAACGGCTCGAACTCGCGGCCCCGTGCGAGCTGCGCGAGCTTGTCGCGCGACAGCGGCTGGCGCGGGTGGCGCACCAACGCTTTCAGCATCGAGAACTCGCCGGTCGTCAGCGCGATCTGCTCGCCTTCTTTCGACAGGCGGCGCAAAGCCAGGTCGAACTCGAACGGGCCGAAGGTCACGGTCTGCGCGTCGAGCGCCGGTGCGCCCGGGGCTTCGAGCGTGGGGCGGCGGCGCAATACGGCGTGGATGCGCGCGAGCAGTTCGCGCGGGTTGAAGGGCTTGGGCAGGTAATCGTCGGCGCCGACTTCGAGGCCGACGATGCGGTCCACGTCTTCGACCTTGGCCGTCAGCATGATGATCGGCGTGAGGTCGTTGGCCGCGCGCAGGCGGCGGCAGATCGACAGGCCGTCTTCACCGGGCAGCATCAGGTCGAGCACGATCAGGTGCACGGTTTCGCGGGTCAGCAGGCGGTTCAGAGCCTTCGAGTCTTCGGCGAGCAGAACCTCGAAGCCTTCTTGCGTGAGGTAGCGGCGCAACAAGTCGCGGATGCGGGCGTCGTCGTCGACGACGACGATTCGGTCCGGGCGTTGGTTGGCGGCAGTGGACATGTGGAGCTCCAAATTTGTAACAGCCGCGATTCTGCGCAGGTTTGAAGGCGTTTTTCGGCGTGCCTGACCAGCTGTTACAACTGCGTGGACGTGCGCTCGAACCCCGGTCACGAGGGCGCCACGTATAAGGTTGGGTAGATCGCGTCGCGGCACTTTCGCCACGCGCCGCGGAACCTTCACGAAGGAAAAACAACCATGTGCATGCTTTCATTTCGGGCCGCTCTTGCACTGAGCGCCTTGCTTTCGACATCGATCGCGTGGGCCGAGGTGACACCACCGCCGCAGGGCGTGGTGAGCCTGTCGGCCAGCGCCAGCCTGGAGGTGACGAAAGACCTGCTCGGCATCACGCTGAACACCACGCGCGAAGGGCAGGACGCCGCCAGCGTGCAGTCGCAGCTGAAGCAGGCGCTCGACGCCGCGCTCACCGAGGCGAAGAAGGCCGCGAAGCCGGGTCAGCTCGAGGTGCAGACCGGCGGCTTCTCGCTGTCGCCGCGCTACACCAGCAAGGGCGTGATCAATGGCTGGCAGGGCAGCGCCGAGCTGATCATCGAAGGACGCGACATGCAGGCGATCGGCCAGCTGACCGGGCGCATCACGACGCTGACGATCTCACGCGTGGCTTATTCGCTCTCGCGCGAACTGCGCGAGAAGACCGAAGGCGAAGTCTCGGCGCAGGCCATCGCGCGCTTCCGCGCCAAGGGAGCCGACTACGCAAAGCAGTTCGGCTACAGCGGCTATGGGGTCCGCGAAGTCAACGTCAGCGGCAACGAGCAGCCGTCGGCCCCGGCCCCGATGTACCGCGCGAAGGCGATGTCGGTGGCTTCCTCCGACGAGTCGCTGCCGGTCGAAGCCGGCAAGGGCGTCGTGACGGTCAGCGTGAACGGCACGGTGCAAATGAACAAGTGACCCGCACCGGCGGGGTGGCCCGCGGCCTTGGCTTACGATGAGCGATCAACGCCCAAGAGCCGCCATGAACGAACCCCGCCTGAACTCCGTGCAATGCATCAGCGCCCGCGGCCTGCACCGCATGGCTTACTGGGAATGGGGCGACGCCGTCAACCCGCGCGTGCTGGTCTGTGCCCACGGCCTGGCACGCCAGGGGCGTGACTTCGACACGCTGGCACGCAGTCTGTGCAACCACTACCGCGTGGTCTGCCCCGACGTGGTGGGCCACGGCCAGTCCGACGCGCTGGCCGACCCGATGGGCTACCAGATCCCCTCGTACGTGGCCGACATGGTCACGCTGCTGGCCCGGTTGAATAACATTCAGCTGGAGGGTAAGAAGAGCAACTGGTCGGCCCACGAAAACAAGGAAAACCTTCGATTTACGCTGCTTCAACGCTTGGCTTTGCGGGCTATCGAAGTGGAAGATTGGGCCGTTCTGGATGCGGTATTGGCGGAGTTTCGCTCTCGTGACGAGCGCCGTACCAAGGTGTTTTTTGACCTGCTGCAAGCGGCCGTTCGGGGT
>JANYFX010000328.1 GCA_025359585.1 Rhizobacter sp.
CTCGAGCTGTGCGCCCGAATCCATCAGACGGAAGTTTTCGAAAACAAAGAAGTTTGCGAGGATGGCTTCCGGGTTCAGGCCGATGGCCTTCAGTAGGATCGTCACCGGCATCTTGCGGCGGCGGTCGACGCGGAAATACAGGATGTCCTTCGGATCGAACTCGAAGTCGAGCCACGAGCCACGGTACGGGATGATGCGGGCGCTGAACAGCAGCTTGCCGCTCGAATGCGTCTTGCCCTTGTCGTGCTCGAAGAACACGCCCGGCGAACGGTGCAGCTGCGAGACGATCACACGTTCGGTGCCGTTGACGATGAACGAGCCGTAGTCGGTCATCAGGGGCACTTCGCCCATGTAGACCTCTTGCTCCTTGATTTCCTTGACCGTCTTGGCCTGCGGGCTCTCACGGTCATAGATGATCATCTGCAGCTTCGCGCGCACCGCGGCGGCGTAGGTCAGACCACGAACCTGGCACTCGCGCGTGTCGAACGCGGGCTTGGCCATATTGAATTCGATGAACTTCATCTCCACGAACCCGTTGTGCGACACGATCGGGAAGGCGGAAAGGAATGCGGCCTGAAGGCCTTCGGGTTTGCGCTTTTGCGCCGGCGTGTCCTTCTGCAGGAACGCGACGTAGGATTCCTTCTGCATCGTCAGCAGATAGGGGACTTTGAGAACACTCTCGCGTTTACCGAAGCTCTTGCGAATCCGCTTGCGCTCGGTGTAGCTGTAGGGGGTTTGTTGCTGCGCCATGTGTCGTTTCTCACTCCGTCTCAGAGAACTCGGCCCGGCCGGAGCTTTGTTCTCGTCGGCGACTGTCGCTCGGCCCGTGTCTGCCAGGGGCGAGGCAATTCGAAGTCTGGTGGTTGGCCACTACCAACCGCTGGCGGACAACCCCGGCATTGCACCGGAGCCCGACCAAACTCGCCCTCTGCAGTCGGATCAGAGGGCTTTTGAAATCACTTGAAAGAACCCTCGATTGTCGAGGTTTGTGCTTTCAAGTGCTTTCAAAGGGGCATGAAGCCCCGAGAAAGCACAAAAGGCCGGGGGCCGAAACGGCCGCCCAGCCTTGTGCAAGGCGTCGGATTACTTGATCTCGGCCTTCGCGCCAGCGTCTTCCAGCTTTTTCTTCGCCGCGTCAGCGTCGGCCTTGGAAACTGCTTCCTTGACCGGCTTCGGCGTTCCGTCGACCAGGTCCTTGGCTTCCTTCAGGCCCAGGCCCGTCAGTTCGCGCACGGCCTTGATGACCGACACCTTGTTGGCACCGAAGTCGGTCAGCGTCACGGTGAATTCGGTCTGCTCTTCGACCACGGCAGCAGCAGCGCCACCGCCCGCGCCGGCCGGGGCCGACATCGCAGCGGCGGACACGCCGAATTTCACTTCGATGGCCTTGACCAGGTCGTTGAGGTCCATCACCGACATGCTGTCGAGTGCGGTCAGGAATGCGTCTTTATCGAATGCCATTTTGATTTCCAGTTCAGTTGTAGGTTGCAAAGATCGATCGTTCAAGCGGCGGGGGCTTCTGCGGCTGGTGCGTCGGCAGCGGGTGCCTCGGCAACCACGGCTTCAGCAGCGGGTGCGGCTTCGACAGCCGGGGCCGCCTCAGCTGCAGGAGCCGCTTCGGCGCGCTTCTCGGCGATGGCCGCCAGCACCCGCGCGATGCGCGAGATGGGCGATTGCATCAGGCCGAGCAGTTGCGCCAGCAGGACTTCCTTGCTCGGAATGGACGCCAGGGATTTCACCCCGTCGGCATTCAGAGCCTTGCCTGCGTAAGCACCACCCTTGATGACCAGCTTGTCGTTGCCCTTGGCAAAGTCGGCAATGACTTTGGCCGCGGCGACAGCGTCTTCGGAAAAACCGTAGATCAGCGGGCCGACCATGCTCTCCGAGGCCACTTCGAACGGTGTGCCGGCAACGGCGCGACGGGCGAGCGTATTCTTCAGGACATGAAGGTACACACCCTTGTCGCGCGCTTGCTTGCGCAGCACGTTCAAGTGTTCCACGGTGAGGCCACGGTATTCAGCCAGCGCGAGCGTTTGTGAACGGGCCACCTGGGCCGACACATCCGCCACCACGGTCTGCTTCTCGCTTTTGTTGAGACTCAAGGTCTACTCCTCACATCATGTGTTCTTCGGTCGTTGCCGACCTCCGAACACCCCAAGGTTCAGCGAAACAACCGAACTGGAATTCATCATTCCTTTTCGGTGGAGCCGCCATCTGCGCTGGCTTGTTGCGGGCGCGGTTTTGATGCCGCGCCTGCCGTCCATTAAGCGACCACGAAGGTCACACCAGCGGTCTTGGATGACCTGCGCTCGCCTTGCGGCTGGCGCAGTCCACCAAACTCTTCTCGACCGGCACCAGACTCGTGCCGACCTTTATTTCAAATTCAGGCTGCCGTTGCCGACGCGTTGATCGACGCGATTTCGACCCGGGCGCCCACGCCCATCGTCGAACTCAGCGCGACCTTGCGCAGGTAGATGCCCTTGCTCGACGCCGGCTTGGCCTTGTTCAGGGCCTCGATCAGCGCGCGCAGGTTGCCCACCAGCTTGTCGGACTCGAACGAGCGGCGGCCGATCGTGGCGTGGATGATCCCGCCCTTGTCGACGCGGAACTGCACCTGGCCGGCCTTGGCGTTGCGCACGGCTTGCGCCACATCGGGCGTCACGGTGCCGACCTTCGGGTTCGGCATCAGGCCGCGCGGGCCCAGGATCTGGCCCAGCGTACCGACGACGCGCATCGTGTCGGGCGAAGCGATCACCACGTCGAAGTTCATCACGCCGGCCTTGATCTGCTCGGCCAGGTCTTCCATGCCGACGATGTCGGCGCCGGCGGCTCGGGCTTCTTCAGCCTTGGCGCCTTGGGCGAACACGGCCACACG
>JANYFX010000191.1 GCA_025359585.1 Rhizobacter sp.
CGCACCGACGATGCGCTCGACGATCAGCGTGCCGGCCACGCCGCGGCGACCGGTCGTGTAGGTCGAGTTCTCGACCGCCACGTCGTCGTTGACGATCACGGTGGCGTTGTCACGGTCGAGCATCTCGGCCGCCATCTGGAAGTTCATCATGTCACCGGAATAGTTCTTCACGATGAAGAGCACCCCGGCGCCGGTGTCGACCGCGGTGGCCGCGGCCAGCATCTGATCGGGTGTGGGCGAGGTGAACACCTGGCCCGGGCAGGCCGCGTCGAGCATGCCGTGGCCGACGAAGCCGGCGTGCAGCGGCTCGTGGCCCGAGCCGCCGCCCGAGATCAGCGCCACCTTGCCGGGCTTGAGCGTCTTGCGGCGCACGAACTGGTGCGCGGCGCCGAGCGTGACGATGTCGGCATGCGCCGTTGCAAAACCATCGAGTGATTCGGCGAGCACGGTGTCGACGTGGTTGATGAGTTTTTTCATGCGGTCACCTCGGGCGCGGGTTGAATTCGGGTTGAGTGAGGGTGGTGTCAAAGGCTGTCACAGACCGCTCCGATGATCAAGGCCATCGAACGCGAGCCGGGGTCGACGTGGCCGAGCGCGCGGTCGCCGAGGAACGAAGCGCGGCCCTTGATCGCGTCCATCGCGGCCGTGGCCTGCGCACTGTCGTTGGCGCACTGGCGAACCCGCGCGACCATGTTTTCGCCGCCCGAGGCGAGCACGTGCTGCACCGGCGCAAGCACGTCGAGAAGCGTCTTCTGGCCGACCTCGGCCTTGCCCAGGCGGGTCAGCGCAGCGATGCTCGCTTCGATGCCGCGCGCCAGGTCGGGCGCCGTAGGTGCGGCCGGCAATTCTTTCGCGAGCGTGACCATCAGCGTGCCGAACACCGGCCCCGACGAGCCGCCGATCGTCGACATGCAGGTCATGCCCATCGTGCGCAGCGCGTCGTTGAGCGATTGGCCGGCGAGTTCGTCGAGCTTGGCCTGAATGGCGAGCGCGCCGCGCCGCATGTTCAGGCCGTGGTCGCCGTCGCCGATGGCCTGGTCGAGGGCGGTGAGCTCGTCGACGTGGTCGATCAGCGTCTGCGTGACGCTGCGGATGAGTTGTGCTTGTGTCATGGGAGTCCTTTGTTCGGGAGCGGCTCAGGCCGGCACACGCTGGCCATCGGCGTCGAACCACAAGGGCCGCAGCAGCTCGACACGCACCGCATCGCCGGGCGCGAAGCTGGCACCGGTGGGCGCAGCGGAGATCAATTCCTGGTCGCTGTCGTCGAGCGCGATGTGCACCAGGTGCTGGTCGCTCAGGCGCTCGATGCGCTTGACGAGCGCGCCGCGGTGGTGGGCGCTCGCCACGTCGCGATGCAGGCGCAGGTGCTCGGCCCGCGCGCCGACCGTCACCGCGCGCTCCGGTGCGGCCATGCCGTTCAGCACCGCGCGCGGGAACAGGTTGATGCGTGGCGATCCGAGCCGCGCCGCCACGTAGGCGCTGACCGGTTCTTCGTAGATCTGCTGCGGCGTGCCCACCTGCACCAGCCGGCCACGCTCGAGCACGCCGATGCGCGTGGCCATCGTCAGCGCCTCGATCTGGTCGTGCGTCACGTACAGCATGGTCGCGCCCAGGTCCTGCTGGATGCGCTTGAGTTCCAGCCGCAGGTCGTTGCGCAGCTTCGCGTCGAGCGACGAGAGTGGTTCGTCCATCAGGTACAGCGACGGGTCCCGCACCAGCGCACGGCCGATCGCGACGCGTTGCATCTGGCCGCCCGAGAGTTTGGTGGCGGGGTTCTGCAGCTTGTCGTCGATGCGCAGCATGCGGGCGACTTCGTGGACCTTGCGCTTCACCTCCGCGTCGGAGTTCGGGTGCATCGGCGAGCGCAGCGGGAAGGCCAGGTTGTCGAACACGCTCAGGTGCGGGTAGAGCGAGTACTGCTGGAACACGAAGGCGACATCACGCAAGGCCGGGGCCAGCGCCGTCACGTCGCGCCCACCGATGTGGACCTGGCCGGCGTCGGGTTGTTCGAGCCCGGCGACGAGCCGCAGCGTCGTCGTCTTGCCGGCGCCGCTCGGGCCGAGCAACACGATGAACTCGCCGCTGGCGATCTCGAGGTCGAGGCCGCTCACGGCCTGCACGTCGCCGAAACGTTTGCCGATGCCGGCCAGGCGCAGGTCAGCCATGACGGGCTCCGCTCACATGCGCGTGGTCGTCGCGGGCGGTGCGCAGCGCGCGGCCCGAGGCCTGGTCGAACAGCGAGACCGCCGCCGCGTCGAAGCTCAGGCCGACGTGGTCGCCACGCTTCGCGGTGCTGGCCACATCGACCTTGGCGCGCAGCGTCGCGCCTTGCGCGGTGCTCAAGGTCACGACGCGGCTGGTGCCGAGGTATTCGGTGCCGAGCACTTCGGCGCGCAGCGGCGAGCCGTCTTCGAGCCGAACGTGTTCGGGCC
>JANYFX010000365.1 GCA_025359585.1 Rhizobacter sp.
CCTGATGGCGCCCGATATCGAGGCGGCCACAGCGTTGGTGGCGGCGGGCCTGTAGTTCGCCGAAGCGCGAGCGGGCCGAGCGCCGGGCCGCCCCAAGCCGGCCCGCGCCCCCTCGGGGGGCCGGCCGACGTACTCGTCGGGCTGGGGGCTCCATTGACGGAGGTCAGTTTCCATTTCAACGTGCCTGACCGCACCGAGTACACCTGCCGTTTGTTGCGCAAGGCCACACGCTCTGGCGCGCGTGTGGTCGTGACCGGACCGGGGCAGGTGCTGGCCGGGCTCGACCGGGCGCTCTGGACTTTCGACCCTCTGGAGTTCATTCCGCACGTGATGCTGCGCCCCAATCAAACTGCTGCGCCGCGCCTGCTTGATACCCCGGTCTGGCTGCTCGAAGACACCTCGGCTTGCATGCACCACGACGTGCTGCTCAATTTGGGGCACGAAGCACCGGCGGGCTTCGAGAGCTTTGCGAGGTTGATCGAGATCGTCTCGACCGACGACGAAGACCGGCTGGCCGCTCGCACACGCTGGAAACACTACGCCGGTCGCGGCTACACGATCGTGCGCCACGAGGTGACACAGTGAGCCAGTTCGGTCCACAGTCGCCGCAGACGGTGCCGACCCTGACCGAAGTGGTCGACTGGCCCGATCAGGCACAGGCACCGTCGGCAGCCGACCCGCAGCACGCCGGGGGGTTCGACGAATCGATGATGCTGCAGCCGAACATGCCGCGCCCGGTCGCGTCGTTCCTGTCGGAAGAGCAGTTGAGCCAACGGGTGCTGGCCGATCTGCAGCACCAGGTCGAGCTGATGCTGGAGGTTCGCCTGCGCGAAGTGCTCACGCCGCTGCTGCAACGTGCCGCCGACAACCTGGTGCGCGAGTCACGTGCCGAGCTGGCATCGACCTTGCGTGAGATCGTGGTTCGCGCCGTGGCTCAGGAACTGGCGCGTCATCGCGGTCGTTAGCTCACGCGTTGTGGGTTCACCTGCGGCGGCCGAACTCCAAGAGAGCGAGGGTCGCCGAGGCGGGCCGCAGCCCTGTTTTGAAGTTCGTGCCCGTGGAAACCCTGAACAGGGCCTGCCATGCGACCCGTGCATTCACTATGGAGAGGCAGTTCTGTTTTGCGGTATCGTCTCGCGCGTTGACAAAATTCAACCGTTCAATCTTCTTCTTTGACTATTCCTATCCGGAGGTTTTTGCATGCAAGTCAGACTCAATACGATCGTTGCCGCAGCGGTGGTGATGTTCGGTGCCAGCGCTTATGCGCAGGACATGGTCGTCAAGATCGGCTCGGTGGCTCCCACCAGCGGTGGCATCGCTCACCTCGGCAAGGACAACGAAAACGGTGCCCGCATGGCCATCGACGAATTGAACGCCAAGGGCACGACCATCGGCGGCAAGAAGGTCAAGTTTGAACTCGTCGCCGAAGACGACGCGGGCGATCCGAAACAGGGCACGGCCGTGGCGCAGAAGCTGGTCGACTCCAAGGTCAACGGCGTGATCGGCCACCTGAACTCGGGCACCTCGATTCCCGCGTCGAAGATCTACAGCGACGCTGGCATTCCGCAGATTTCGCCGTCGGCCACGAACCCGAAGTTCACCCGTCAAGGCTACAAGACCACGTTCCGCGTGGTGGCCGATGACGTGCACCTCGGTGGCACCCTGGGCCGCTACGCGGTCAAGGAACTCAAGGGCAAGTCGATCGCCGTGATCGACGACCGCACCGCTTACGGGCAAGGCGTGGCCGAAGAGTTCTCGAAGGCTGTCAAGGCTTCGGGCGGCGCGATCGCAGCAACCCAGTTCACGACCGACAAGGCAACCGACTTCACCGCCATCCTGACCTCCATCAAGGCTGCCAAGCCCGATGTCGTGTTCTTCGGTGGCATGGACGCCGTGGCCGGCCCGATGATCCGCCAGATGAAGCAGCTCGGCATCACCGCCAAGTTCATGGGCGGCGACGGCATCTGCTCGGGCGCGCTGCCCGAACTGTCGGCCGGTGCGATGGCCGACGGCCAGGTGGTCTGCGCCGAAGCCGGTGGTGTCGAAGGCACCCAGAAGGCCGGCATGGACGAGTTCTACAAGAAGTACAAGGCCAAGTTCGGCATCGATGTGCAGGTCTATTCGCCTTACGTCTACGACGCACTCAACGTGATGGTCGCCGCGATGGTCAAGGCCGGCTCGGCCGACCCGAAGGTGTACCTGCCTGTGCTGGCCAAGACCGACGGCTACAAGGGCGTGACCGGCACGATCTCGTTCGACGAAAAGGGCGACGTGAAGAACGGCGCTCTGACGCTGTACACGTACAAGGCTGGCAAGCGCGACCAGATCGCCGTGGTTCGCTGATTCGACGCTCCGGGAGACCGGAGCTTCGCTGCAGTTCTGCGGGGCGCCTTCGGGCGCCCTTTTTCTTTTGTGCTGCCGCAGCACTTTTCACAATTACCACCTAAAATGTAATTTTGTTGGGTAGCGACTGTGGCAACACCTTCCGACCGTCGATATCGTCCCAAGGAGCTGGCCTACCGCACGCAGTACGCTGAGCTGAAAGAGCGCGTTGAATCGGCCGGTATGCTGCTGCCCGGCACGCCAGGAACACTGATCAAGCGGGAAGGAACCGGCTACGGATACTGGTACCGCGTCTACTACCCGGTGCCCGGCAAAAAGGCCGAGCAGTTCGTCTGCAAGGACGGTGACACCGGTGCGCTCGACGACGCGCGAGGCCAGGTCGAGTTCACGCAGTGGGCGGCCACGCAGGTCAAGACCCTGCGAAAGCTCGAATTTCAGGTGGCCGACAAAGGCGTCGCCAGCGTCATGGTCGAACTCCACAACAAGCAGGTGCTCGACGCAGGCCTCACGCTGGTCGGCACGCTCGCGTACATGTACTGGCTCAACGAACTCGGAGTCAACGCAGTCTCCGCCCGCACCCAGGACATCGACCTTGCCGCACGGCAACACCTGAAGCTCGGTGCGCCGGAGTCCTTCCTGGAGATCGTTCAAGCCACCCAGCTCGGATTTGTTCCCGTGCCTGGCATGCCGAGCAAGGAGCCTTCCACCTCGGTCAAGCTGCAGGGCGCCGACGGCCTGCGGGTCGATCTGCTGACCCACGGCGCGAAGCTTGGGCGTTCGGTCCCGGTGCCGCAACTGATGTGGCACGCGCAGACGATGCCGTTTTATGCCTATCTGCTTGAACAGCCGCAGAAGGCGGCCGTGCTTGCCGGCGGGCACTGTGTTCCCGTCATGCTGCCGAGCGCGCTGAGGTTTGTCTGGCACAAGCTGTACTCCAGCGCGGCCCGCAGGAGCTTCCCCGAAAAGGCCGAGAAAGACCTCGTGCAGGCCGCCACCCTCGCAGCGGTTCTGGTGGAACTGCAGGACGAAGACTTGTCCGACTCTTTCGGTGAAGTGCCGGCCGACATGAAGAAGCTCGTGAGAGCGCGCTTGCCTGCGTTGCGACGGGCGCTCGCAGCGCACCCTCAGACGCGCGAGCAGTTTGTGGGAACGCTCGGGTAGCCGCTGCTCAGCTGCTCAGCCGCTCATGCGATCGGCGTGCCATCGCGCCGATACAGCCGGCACATCTCCGCCAGCCGCTGCGCGTGCTCGGGCGTGACCTGCCACCAGTTGAAGCGCCAGGCCCACCAGCCTTCGCCCTGGCCGGGGAAGTTCATGCGGCTCTCGTGGCCGAGGCCCAGCACGTCTTGCATCGGGTGCACGGCAGTGTCGGCCACGCTAGCGCAGGCGGAGCGAATCAGGTGCCAGTGGATCTGCGCCGTGGCGTCGGGCTGGTTGCCCAGGCCGAGATAGGCGAGCACGTGTTGCTGCTCAGCGTGCGACGCGGCCTGCCACCAGCCCTGCGTCGTGTTGTTGTCGTGCGTGCCCGTGTAGACGGCCGCATCGGGCTCGTGGTTGTGCGGCAGGTAGAGGTTGTCGCTGCCGCCACCGAACGCGAACTGCAGGATGCGCATGCCCGGCAGGTGAAAGCGTTTGCGCAGCGCCACCACGTCGGGCGTGATGACACCCAGGTCTTCGGCAATGATGGGCAGCGGGCCGAGGTCGCGGCCGATCGCCTTGAACAGCGCCGCGCCGGGGCCGTTGACCCAGCGGCCATTGATCGCGGTGGCCTCGGTCGCCTTGATCTCCCAGTAGGCCGCGAAGCCGCGGAAGTGGTCGATGCGCACGATATCGACCAGCTCGAAGGTGCGGCGAATGCGCTCGACCCACCACGCGAAGGCCTCGGCCTTGTGCGCGCTCCAGCGGTACAGCGGGTTGCCCCAGTGCTGGCCGGTGTCGCTGAAGGCGTCGGGCGGCACGCCGGCCACGACTGTGGGGCGACCCGTCGCGTCGAGCTCGAACAGGTCTTGCCGCGCCCACACCTCGGCGCTCTGGTGCGCGATGAAGATCGGCGCGTCGCCGATGATCTCGATGCCACGCTGGTTCGTGTAGCGCTTCAACGCGAACCACTGGCGGAAGAAACTCCACTGGCAGAATTCCCAGAACGCGATGCGTTCGGCATGCAGTGCGCGCGCTTCGGCGAGCGCAGCGGGCTCTCGCCGTGCCAGCGCTGAGGGCCAGGCGCACCAGTCGCCCGAGCCTTGCGCTTCGCACAGGGCCATGAAGAGGGTGTAGTCGTCGAGCCAGCTGACCTGAGCGGCGCGGAATGCTGCAAGCTCGGCACGCTCGGCTTCGGTCGCTGTCTGTGCGAACGCCGTTGCGGCGCGCAACAGGCGCTGCATGCGAAACGGAATCACCGCCGCGAAGTTCACCCACGCGTCGGCGAGGCCGGCGTCGGCCTGAAGGTCGGCATCGTTCAACCAGCCGCGCGAGCGCAACTCGCCCAGGTCGATCAGCAGCACGTTGCCGGCAAACGCCGAACTGCTCATGTAGGGTGAGTTGCCGGGGCCGATGCCGCCAAGCGGCAGGATCTGCCAGAGCTTCTGCCCGGCGCTCACCAGCCCGTCGACAAAGTGATAGGCCCCAGACCCGAAGTCACCACAGCCGTGCGGGCCGGGAAGGGACGTGGGGTGCAGCAACACGCCGCTGCTTCGGGGGAATCGCATCGTCTGCATCCTCAGAGCCGGATGCCCGAGCCGGCAACCGCCAGCACCTGCAGGCTGCTCGCCTTGAGCGTGATGTTCACACCGCCCTGGCCGTGCCAGGAACCCGCGCCACGCGGGTGGGTGGTGTCGAGCAGCACTTCCCACACACCGGACGGCACTGGAAAGTCGTGGTCGTGCGCATCGGCGTTCACCAGCAGCAGCAGTGGCGCGCGGGCGCGGCCGGGTTCGCCGATCAGGCAGCCGAGCACTCGGCTCGCTGCGCCGTTCCAGGCTTCGCCGTGCAGGGGTTGGCCGTCGCCACCCAGCCAGGCCAGATCGTGCAGGCCGCGCGGGTCGGTGAGGCCGCTGTACCAGCGGTTGCCGAAGGGCAGGGCGAAGCGGCGCAAGGCGATCACGCCGCGGGTGAACTCGATCAGGTCGGCGTCGGCGCGCGACCAGTCGATCCAGGTGACTTCGCTGTCGTGGCAGTACGGGTTGTTGTTGCCACCCTGCGTGTGGCCGAGTTCGTCGCCGGCGCTGAGCATCGGCGTGCCCTGCGCGAGCAGCGTGGTGGCGAGCAACGCGCGTTGCAGGCGCGCGCGCAGCATGTTGACCTGCGGGTCGTCGCTTTCGCCTTCGGCGCCGCAGTTGAAGCCGAGGTTGTTGCCGGTGCCGTCGCGGTTGTCTTCACCGTTCGCGAGGTTGCGCTTGTCTTGATACGTCACGAGGTCGCGCAGCGTGAAACCGTCGTGCGAGATCAAGTAGTTGACCGATTCGGCCGGCGCGCGGCCACGCGGTTCGTACACGTCGGACGACGCGCACAAGCGCTGCGCGAAGCCGCCGCGAGATGCCGCGTGACCCAGCCAGAAGCTGCGCATCGCGTCGCGGAACTTGTCGTTCCACTCGGGCCAGCCGCTCGGGAAACCGCCGACCTGGTAACCGCCGGGGCCGATGTCCCAGGGCTCGGCGATCATCTTCACGCGCGAGAGCACCGGGTCTTGCGCCACGGCGGTGAAGAACGCGCCGCTGCGCTCGAAGCCGTGGTCACCGCGGCCGAGCGTGGTGGCCAGATCGAAGCGAAAGCCGTCGACGTGCATCTCGGTGACCCAGTAGCGCAGGCTGTCCATGACAAGCTGCAGCACACGCGGCTGGCGGATGTCGACCGTGTTGCCGCAGCCGGTGTCGTTCTCGTGGGTCAGTGGCGCACCGGGTTGCAGCCGGTAGTAGCTGGCGTTGTCCAGGCCCTGGAAGCTGATGCTGGGGCCGGTGCTGTCGCCTTCGGCCGTGTGGTTGTAGACCACGTCGAGCAGCACCTCGATGCCGGCCTTGTGCAGCGCCTTGACCATGTTTCTGAATTCGTCGCGCAGCGCAGCGCCGCTGCCGACCGAGCCGAAGCGTGGGTCGGGGCTGAAATAGCCGATCGTGTTGTAGCCCCAGTAGTTCGTGAGGCCCATCTTCGCGAGCCGCTCTTCGTCGATGTGGTGGTGCACCGGCAAGACACTGAGCGCGGTGACGCCGAGGCGTTTCAGGTGCGCGGTCGACGCTTCGTGGCCGAGCCCCGCATAGGTACCACGCACCTCGGGCGGCACGGCCGGGTTGAGTTGCGAAAACCCTTTGACATGCAGTTCGTAGACGACGGTATTGGCCAGCGCGGTGTGCGGTGGGTGGTCGTCGCCCCAGTCGAAGCTGTCGTGCACGACACGCGCCTTGAGCGCGCTCGCGCCGTTGTCGCGCATGTCCATCTGACGTGGGTGCACGCGGTCGGCGGCGAAGTGTTCGTCGGCCCACTCGAAGCGGCCGACGATCTCGCGCGCATACGGGTCCAGCAGCAGCTTGTGCGGGTTGAAGCGGTGGCCCTTGTCAGGCCGCCACGCGCCGTGGGCTCGCAGGCCGTAGACCTGCCCGGGCTTCGCGCCGGCGACAAAACCGTGCCAGACGTTGCCTGTGTGCGTGGGCAGGCGAAGGCACGCGATCTCGTTCGTGCCGGTGTCGTCGAACAGGCACAGGTCGATGGCTTGCGCGTGCGCCGAGAAGACGGCGAAGTTGACGCCCAAGCCATCCCAATGGGCGCCTATCGGCCAGGGGTGCCCGGGTGCGATGTGCAGCGCCGCTGCGGCGCCGGTGTCGGTTCGAGTCGGGCTCAAGACGGGCATCGAGTCAGCGGCGCTCGCGCTCGATGCCCCAGATCTGGCTCGCGTATTCGCCGATCGTGCGGTCGGATGAAAACGCGCCCAAGCCGGCCACGTTGGCGATGGCGCGCTGGGCCCACTGCGCCGGTTGTTTGTACAGCTCGTCGACACGCGACTGCGTGGCGACATAACTCGCGTAGTCGGCCAGCAGCAGGTAGTGGTCGCCGCCCCACAGCAGCGAGTCGACGAGGCCGCGGTAACGGCCCGGCTCCTCGGGCGAGAACGCGCCGCCGGCGATGGCGTCGAGCACGGCCTTCAGCGCAGGCGTGCTCTCGTAGTAGCGCATAGGCTGGTAGCCGCCTTGTTTGAGCGCCAGCACCTCGGGCGTCTTCAGGCCGAAGATGAAGATGTTGTCGTCGCCCACGTTCTGGCGGATCTCGATGTTGGCGCCGTCGTCGGTGCCGATCGTCAACGCACCATTGAGTGCGAGCTTCATGTTCCCAGTGCCCGAGGCTTCGGTGCCGGCGGTGGAAATCTGCTCCGACAAATCGGCGCCGGGCATGATGGTCTCGGCCACCGACACGCCGTAGTTCGGAATGAACACGAGCTTCAACTTGTCGCCGATGCGCGGGTCTTTGTTGATGACGGTGCCCACGTCGTGGATCAAGCGGATGATCGACTTGGCGGTGGCGTAGCTCGACGCCGCCTTGCCGGCGAAGATCACCGTGCGCGGCACCCAGTCGGCGTTCGGGTTCGCCAGGATCGCCTGGTAGCGCGTGACCACGTGCAGCACGTTCAGCAACTGGCGCTTGTATTCGTGGATGCGCTTGACCTGCACGTCGAACAGGCTCGCCGGGTTCACGACCACGCCGGTCTTGCGTTCGATCAGCGCGGCCAGGCGCTGCTTGTTCTGCTGCTTCACGGTCATGAAGGCCTGGCGGAAGGCGGCGTCTTCGGCCGACGGCAGCAGGCCCTTGAGCAGGTCGAGGTTGCGTCGCCAGCCT
>JANYFX010000399.1 GCA_025359585.1 Rhizobacter sp.
CTACTTCGTCTCGTCGATGCGCTTGAGCAGGGCCGCGTACTTCACGCCGTACTTGTCGCGCACCGGCTGGGTCGCCTTGTAGAAGGCAGCCTTGTCGGCAACGACGAAGGTCACGCCCTTGGCCTTGAGGTCGCCGACCGCCGTCGCCGTCTTCTCGTCCCAGAGCTTTCTCTCGACGAACTGGGTCTCGCGCGAGACTTTCTTGAGCAGCGCCTGGTCATCGGCGGACAGGCCGTCCCAGGTGCGCTTCGAGAAGATGAAGATCTCCGGGATGATGAGATGGCCGGTCAGGCTGTAGACCTTGCTGATCAGGTAGTGGTTCTGCGCCAGCAAGGTCGGCGGGTTGTTCTCGGCGCCGTCGACGACGCCGGTCTCGAGCGCGCTGTAGAGCTCGTTGAAGCCCATCGCCACGCCACTGCCGCCCATCGCGTTCATGGTCTCGACGAAGATCGGGTTGCCCATCATCCGGATCTTCTGGCCCTTCAGATCGGCCGGCGTCGCGGCTGATTTCTTGCCGTAGACGTTGCGCACGCCGGCGTCCATCCAGCCGAGCGCGACGATGCGCGAGGCCGGGTTGGTGTTGATCTTGTCGAGCAGCTCGGCGCCGATCGGCCCGTCGATCACCTTGCGCATGTGGTTTTCGTCGCGGAAGATGAACGGCAGGTTGAAGACGTTCAGGTCGTCCACCACCGGGCCCATCGCGCCGACCGAGATCCGCGCGATCTGCAGCGCGCCGACCTGCGCCTGCTCGATCATTTCTTTTTCGCCACCGAGCTGCATCGACGGGTACATCTGGATCGAGATGCGGCCGTTGGTCTGCGCCTCCAGGCTCTTGCCCATGCGCATGATGGCCTCGACGGTCGGGTAGCCGAGCGGGTGCACGTCGGACGCCTTCCAGACCACCTTGGCCTGCGCATGCGCCGGCATCGACACGGCTGCGGCGAGGGCGAGCAAGCCGGCGCAGAGCCGGGCGAGGGTGCGTTTGTTCATGCGTGTCTCCTGTTGTGGGCGCGGTGGCCGATGCCAGAGAAGAGAATGAAAATTCTGGTGCATTCGGATAATAGAACGCGCATTCAGTTGTGTCCACCGGGGTTGTCCGGGGGTGGCGGGTCGGCCGGCCAGGCCGAAGCGCTCGGGCGCTGGCGCGCCCTCTCACAGTGTTGACAGGCCCTGGGCCGGGCTCAGCGTGTGTCGCCGGTCTCGTCGTGGCGCCAGACCGGCAGCCGCCAGTCGCGCCACAGCGCGAGCGCGCGCAGCAGCGTGGCACAGGCCGCACCGGTGGTCAGCGTGGCCCAGTCGGGCCAGTGCAGCGCGGTCGTGCCGACCACCACCCAGCCGCCGGCGAACGCACACACGGCATACGGGCGGTGGTCGCGGAACGCGGCCGGGATCTGGTTGCAGACGATGTCGCGCAGCACCCCGCCGAACACCGCCGTGACCAGCCCCATCAATACCGCCACCAGCGCCGGCATCTGCGCCGAGAGCGCGATCTGCGTGCCGCTGGCCGTGAACAGGCCGAGGCCGAGCGCGTCGGGCCACTGCATGGCCTGCTCGGTGGGCTCGAAGTGGCGCGTGCGCAGGAACACCATCGAGGCGATGCACAACAGCAGCACCGCCCACACGTAGCCGTGCTGTTCGACCCAGAAGAACGGGCGCCGGTCAAGCAACACGTCGCGCAGCGTGCCGCCGCCGAAAGCCGTGAGGCCGGCGACGACGCAGACGCCCACCGCATCGAGCCGCCGCCGCGCCGCCACGATCACGCCCGAGAGCGCGAACGCGGCCGTGGCCGACGCTTCGATCACGAGGTGCGCGGTCGAGAGCGACCACGACAGCGGAATCGAGAGCGCCATCGCCGGTCTTTGCCTCAGAGCGGCAGCTCGGTGAAGTAGCGCCCGCCGTGGAAGATCAGCGGTTGCGCGCCTTCACGGCGCTCGCAGCGCTCGACCTCGCCGACGAAGATGACGTGGTCGCCCTCTTCGTAGCGGCTGCGGTTGAAACACTCGAACACGGCGGCCGCGCCTTCGATGATCGGCGCGCCGCCGGCGCCTTCACGAAACGCGAGGTCGGCAAAACGGTCGATCGCCTTGCTGGCGAAACGTTCGGCCAGCGCGTGCTGCTCGGCCGCCAGGATGTTGATCGCGTAGTGCGAACCGCGCTCGAAGGCCGGCATCGAGCCGGCGCTGCGCGCCAGGCTCCACAGCACCAGCGGGGGTGTCATCGAGACCGAGTTGAAGGAGTTGGCCGTCAGGCCGACCGGTGCACCGTCGGGCCCGCGCGCGGTCACGATGGTCACGCCGGTGGCGAACATGCCCAGCGCGGCCCGAAACTCGGGCAGCGAAAAATTTGGGGCGAGGGCGCGTTTGGGTGGCGTCATGCCGACATTGTCCGGGATCGGGCGGGCGTGCGCCGCAGGCCTACACTGTGCCGTGCCCCGCTGTGGAATAAGCGGCGGCGCCACAACGTAGACCTTCCGTGGACGCACCGACCGCCTTTCGTCAGCAACTGCTCGGCGCCATCCCGCGCCTGCGCCGCTACGCGCGCTCGCTGGTGTTCGATGCAAGCACGGCCGACGACCTGGTGCAGACCGCACTGGAGCGGGCCCTGGCGCACTGGCACCAGTTCGACCAGCGCCGCGACATTCTGGTCTGGACCATCAGCATCGCCCACAACGCCTACATGGACGACCGCCGCCGCCACGCCCGCATGACGCTGGTCGAGCCGCGCGAAGGGGTCGATGCCATCGACGAACTGCACGCCGCCGCGAGCCCCGACATCGGCCTGCGTCTGGACCTGGTGGCCGCGCTCAAACAACTGCCGCCCGAGCAGCGCGAGCCGCTCTTGCTGGTCACGCTCGAACAGCTGTCGTATGCCGAATGCGCCGAGCTGCTGCGCATACCGATCGGCACGGTGATGTCGAGAATTTCGCGCGGCCGCGCTGCACTGCGCGCGTTGCTCGAAGGCCGCCCCGCCCACACCACGCCCGCCGCGCACACCCTGCGCCGCGTGAGCTGACCGCCCTTGAGTTCCTTGCCATGAACGCCCCCGACGACACCCTGCTGAGCGCCTGGCTCGACGACGAACTGCCGCCCGCGCAGCGCGCCGAAGTCGAAGCCTGGCTGCGCGAAC
Organism: Rhizobacter sp.; assembly: GCA_025359585.1. Taxonomy (GTDB): domain Bacteria; phylum Pseudomonadota; class Gammaproteobacteria; order Burkholderiales; family Burkholderiaceae_C; genus LMDS01. The sequence continues at coordinate 3,127 of JANYFX010000399.1, forward strand.
ACCCCGAAGACGCGGCGCGCGTGCGCCTGTGGGCACTCGATGCCGAAGCGCTGCGCGCGCGGCTCGACGGCGTGCTCGGCGAGCCGGTGCCGCAGGCGCTCGCGCAGGTCGCGTGGCGCAAGGCGCCCGACACCTTGCCCTCGCTGCAGTGGCAGCGCTGGGTTGCCGCGCTCGCCATCTTTGTGCTCGGCGGTGCGGTCGGTGCGGCCGCGATGTGGCGGCTGCCGCCGGCGGCCGGTGTGCTGGCTCGGGGCGGCGAGCCGGCCTGGGTGCAGCGCGCTGCGGTCGCGCACGCGGTCTACGTACCCGAGCTGCGCCACCCGGTCGAAGTGAAAGCGCAGGAAGAACACCTGAGCCGCTGGTTGACCAAGCGCCTGACCGTGCCGGTGAAACTGTTCGACCTGAGCGCGCAAGGCTTCGAGCTCGTCGGCGGCCGGCTCTTGCCCGATGCCTCGGGGCCGAGCGCGCAGCTGATGTACCAGGCCGTCCCGGCAGCCGGCTCGAGCGATGCCGATGCCAAGCCGGTGCGCGTGACCGTCTACCTGCGCAAGCCCGACAACAACACCCCTGCCGCGTTCCGCTACGAGCGCCAGGGCGAGCTCGGCCTGTTCTATTGGGTCGAAGGCGAGAGTGCCGAAGGCGGCGCCTGCGGTTACGCGCTCGTGGGCGCGCTGCCGAAGGAGAAGCTGCTGGCGTTGGCCGAAGCGATCTTCAAGCAGGGTGTGGCGACGCAGTGATGCTTCGCCGGCGCGGGCGCGCAGCCCGCGTCCCTAGAATGCGCGCATGACCTCTCCCACCCCCGGGGCCACCGCCCCCGGCGCGCTGCCCCCGGCCACCCCCGTCTACAAACGCAAGCTCTTCTGGGTCGCCTTGCTGTACTTCAGCGAAGGCCTGCCGCTCGGGGTGTTCTTTGACATCTTCCCGGTCTACTTTCGCCAGCAGGGCGTGAACCTGGCCGACATCGGCCTGCTGAGCCTGCTCGGCCTGGCCTGGACCGTGAAGTTCCTGTGGGCGCCGGCGATCGACTGGGCCCGCCACCACCGCTGGTGGGTGAGCGGCGCGAACGCTGGCATGGCCTGCGTGATGTGGTTCTTCGCGCTCGGCTCGGCCAACGTGTTCGGGCCGTGGGTGTGGGTGGCGATCGGCCTGTTCACGGTGTTCTCTGCGACCAACGACATCGCGACCGACGGCTACACCATCGAGCTGCTCGACCGGCGCGAGTACGGCATGGCCAATGGCTTTCGCATCGGCTTCTACCGCGTCGGCATGATCTTCGCGGGCGTGGTGCTGATCATGTCGGGCTGGCTCGGCTGGAGCGCGGCCTACCTCGTCGGCGGTGCGGTGTTCGCGTGCAACGCGGTGATGGCGCTGTTCGCTCCGCCCGAGGGCGCGCGGCTCTCGACGCCGGGAACGTTGGCGACCGAGTTCCGCCTGCTGCGCGACCAGCCGCTCTGGATCGCGGCCCTGGCGTTGGTGCTGATCGGCCTGCTCTGGCCTGCGCTCGCGCCGATCGCCAAGGTGGCGGGCTGGAGTGCGGTGGCCGAATGGAACAAGACCTGGTGGTTCAAGGGCGCGATCCCGGTCGGTTTGATGTTCCTCGGCGCCGCGCTGATGGTCACCGCCGCCAACCACCCGCGCGCGCAGCTGATGCGCGAGGGGCCGGTGTTCGGCGCCTGGGTCGAGCTGCTGTCGCGGCCAGGGATGATCGCGATCCTGGTGTTCATCCTGCTGTTCAAGCTCGGTGACGCGTCGATGGGTTTCATGGTCAAGCCGTTCTGGGTCGACGCCGGGTTCACGAACCAGCAGATCGGCCTGGTGAGCGTGCAGCTCGGCCTGGCGCTGTCGATCGCCGGCGGGCTGCTCGGCGGCTGGTACGTCGACACACGCGGCATCTTCAGAGGGCTGTGGGTGCTGGGCATCTGGCAGGCGGTGTCGAACCTGGGCTACGCCTTCGCGGCCTACGTGGTGCCGCGCGCCGCGCAGGGCAGCGACATCGCCATGGCCGACCAGCTGATGGTCTACAGCGCGAGCGCGGTCGAGAGCTTCACCGGCGGCCTGGGCACCGGCGCCTTCCTCGCGTTCCTGATGGCGATCACGAGCCGCGCGAAGGCGACGACCGAGTACGCGATCCTCTCCAGCATCTTCGCCTTCAGCCGCGCGGTGGCGGGCTGGGCCGGCGGCATTGGCGCGCAGGAAATGGGTTACGCGGCCTACTTCTTCCTGACCTTCTGGCTCAGCTTCCCGGCCTACCTGCTGCTGCCGCAGGTGCGCCGCATGCTGAGCGACGCCGAAGCGCGTTAGGGCGGGGAACGCACAACCCGGCTTGCACTCACAGCTCACCATGAACACGCACGACAAAACGGTTTCGGTCTGGGCTCACCACGGGGCCGGCTGCGTCTGTGGCCTCATGCCCGGCCGCCGGCTTTTCAGCGGTGCGCTGCTGGCCGCGGGTGCGAGTGCGGCGCTGCCCGCGCTGGCGCGCGAAGGGGTCGAGGTGGGCAAGAAGTCGATCTTCACCGGTGTGGTGTCGGCCGACCAGATCGAGCAGGCGGCCACCCAGCAGTACGTGCAGATGCAGCGCCAGTACGCACAGCAGCGCGCGCTCGCGCCCGACGACCACCCGCAGTTGCTGCGGCTGCGCGCCATCGCGAAGCGGCTCATTCCGTACACCTACGAATGGAACGAACGGGCGCGCCAGTGGAAGTGGGAAGTCAACCTGATCGGCA
>JANYFX010000408.1 GCA_025359585.1 Rhizobacter sp.
CTGCCGGTGAACGACCTGGTCTACGAGTCGGAGCTCGCAGTCGCGCAACTGCGCAAGGCGCTCGACGCGTTCGCTCGGCTCGATGTCGAGAAGGCGGTCGAAGTGCTGAAGGCCGACGACCTGATCGACCAGGAGTTCGAGGGTTTGATGCGCAAGTTGATCACGTTCATGATGGAGGATCCGCGCACGATCTCGTCGAGCATCGACTTGGTGTTCGTCGCGAAGGCGATCGAGCGCGTCGGCGACCACGCGAAGAACCTGGCCGAGCAGATCATCTACATCGTCAAGGGCACCGACGTGAGGCACAACTCGATCGTCACGGTGGAGTCGCTGGTTCGATGACAAGACCTGAATTCCGGAGCCGCGCATGAGCCACATTCTTGTCGTCGAAGACGAATCGGCGATCGCCGAACTGATCTCGATCAACCTGCGGCACGCCGGTTTCGAAGTCACGATCGCCGGCACCGCCGAGCAGGCGCAGGCGGCGGTCAATGGCGAACTGCCCGACCTGATCATCCTCGACTGGATGTTGCCGGGCCAGTCGGGCGTGGCACTCGCCAAACGCTGGCGTGGCGAAGCGCGTACCCGCGAGCTGCCGGTCATCATGCTGACCGCGCGTGCCGATGAGGCCGACAAGATCACCGGGCTCGATGCGGGGGCCGACGACTACCTGACCAAACCCTTTTCCACCAACGAGCTGATGGCGCGCATCCGCGCGCTGCTGCGGCGCAAGGCGCCCGAAGCGCTCGATGCGGCGGTGGAGATCGGCGCGCTGAAGATCGACCCGTCGACCCGCCGTGTGACGCGTGGTGATGCCGAAGTGAAGGTCGGCGCCACCGAGTTCCGCCTGCTGCACTTCTTCATGACACACCCCGAGCGAGTGCACAGCCGCGCCCAGCTGCTCGACCGCGTCTGGGGCGACCACGTCTTCATCGAAGAGCGCACGGTCGACGTGCATGTGAAGCGTTTGCGCGAAGCGCTCAGCCAGGTGCAGTGCGCGACGATGATCGAGACCGTGCGCGGCGCGGGGTACCGCCTGACGCAGCAGCCTGTGGCGCAAGCGCTTTCGGCGTGAGTCCTTCGGCCAGGGCGCGCACCTCATGATCTGGCTGCTGCCGCGTTTCCTGGCGGTCGTGCTGGCGATGCTGGCCGGTGGCGTGATGGGTTTGTGGATCGACCGCGCCGACGCGTCGGTCGTGGGCCTGCTTCTCGGCGGTGCCTTCGCGATCAGCGTCGTCGTGGTTCGCGACACCTTGCACGGCTACCGGCTGATCGCCTGGCTGCGCGGTTCGCAGGAAGGGCCGGCACCGCGCGACGCCGGTTTGTGGGGCGAGCTCGGCTACCGCATCGAACGGTCGCTGCGCTTGCGTGAGCACGCCGCGGCGACCGAACGCACACGGTTGACGCAGTTTCTCTCCGCGATCGAAGCCTCGCCCAACGGCGTGATGCTGCTCGATGCCGGTGACCAGATCGAATGGTGCAACTCGCTCGCCGCCGATCACTTCGGCCTCGACCCGCAGCGCGACCGCCGCCAGCGCATCACCAACCTGGTTCGTGCGCCGGCCTTCGTGGCCTATCTGCAGGCCGGCCGATTCGACGAGCCGGTGCAGATGCCCGAGCCGCGCGGAAAGGGGCTGCTTTCGGTGCTTGTGCGCGAGTACGGCGACGACCAGAAGCTGGTGCTGTCGCAAGACATCACCGAACGCGAACGCTCTGACGGCATGCGACGCGACTTCGTCGCCAACGTGTCGCACGAGATCCGCACGCCACTGACGGTGCTGGCGGGGTTCATCGAAACATTGAGGAGCCTGCCGCTGACTGAAGTCGAGCGCAAGCGTGTGCTGCAGCTGATGACGCAGCAGGCCGACCGCATGGGCTCGCTCGTCAGCGACCTGCTGACGTTGGCCCAGCTCGAAGGCAGCCCGCGGCCGAATGCCGACCGCTGGGTGGCACTGAAGCCGGTGCTGGCGCAGGTCGAGATCGACGCACGGGTGTTGTCGGCGGGGCGGCACACGCTGGTCTTTGCCGCCGATGTCGAGGCGCAGATTGCCGGGGCGCAGAACGAACTGCAAAGCGCAGTCACGAACCTCGTCAACAACGCCGTGCGCTACACGCCGGAAGGCGGCCGGATCGAATTGACCTGGCGGGTGCAGGGCGACGGCTCGGGTGAAATCGCGGTGAGCGACACCGGCCCGGGCATCGCCCGCGAGCACTTGCCGCGCCTGACCGAACGTTTCTACCGCGTCGACGGCAGCCGCTCACGCGACACGGGCGGCACGGGCCTCGGCCTGTCGATCGTCAAGCATGTGGTGCAGCGCCATGGCGGTGAGCTCGACATTCAAAGCGAAGTCGGCAAGGGCTCGGTGTTCCGTCTGGTGTTCCCGGCGGCGCGGGTTCGTGCGGGGACTTTGGACTCTGCCGTATCGAGCGCGACCGTTGCTGTGCCCGCGCCCACGCCTGCCGAAAACGCACTCGGCTGATCTGGCTCAGTTCTTCGCGCGGCGGTAGACAGCCGTGGTTTCGTCGTCGCGTGTGTTCCTGCGTTCGCGTGCCAGCAGGCGCCAGCCTGGCCCCGGCGACGCGGCGGACTGCATCTGCACGAGGTAGTCGCACGCCGTGCTGCTCGCCGGGGCCACAGCATCGACGCGGTAGCCACCCAGGTGTTCCATCGCCACCACCTGCGCGCGTGGCACGCCCGGCGCGGCGATGCAGGCGCCGCGCGGCACCTGTTGCGCAATGCGCTGTACCAGCGAGCGGTAGCTGCGGGCGTGGTCGAGCGGTGGCAGCAGCAGAGTCATCAGCAACAGCCAGCACAAGGCCACGCCGCTCGCCGGCAGGACAAGGCTCTTCCACAGCGGGTGGCGGCTGCGGCCGGTGCGCCACTTCACGAGCCACAGCCAGGCGAGCGTGCCGAGAACGGCCAAGGCCAGCGCAACCAGCGAAAAGCTCGGCACGTAGCCCGGTGCCAGGCGGGCGATGTTGAGCGCCGGCTGGCGCGGCACGCCGGTCTGGATCGACGTGTACACGACCCAGATCACGATGCCGCCGATGGTGAAAAAGAAGACCGAGAACCAGTCGATGGCGGCGGCGGTGCTGCGTTGCAAGGTCGGCAGCGCGAACGCGGCCAACACGGCCAGCGGCGGCAGTGCAAGCATCAAGGCCCGGTCGGAGCCGCCCATCGTCAGACACGCGAGCAGCGCAACGCCGGCACAGCCGAGCGGAATCGCGATGTGCCGGTCGGAGAGCTGCCCGCGCCAGCGCCAGGCGGTCCAGAGCGCGAGCGGCCATGCCGGCCAGGTGAACCAGGCGAGCAGGCGCAGCAGCTCCCAGACGCGTGCGGGTGTGATGTCGCTCGCGCCGACCCGCCAGCCCCAGGCGCCCAGCGCGGAAGCCACGACCGCCGCCAGGGCGAGGCTCAAGATGATCCAGCGAACGAACTGCCGCGCGGTCTCGTAGCTCGATCGTTGACAGATCAACGCACCGGCCGCGCCCAGCGCCATGGCGATGCTGGGTGCGCCGCTGGCGGCCAGCGCTGGCAATGCCACGAGCACGGCCAGCTTGGGCTGAAGGCCACGAAACGGGCTGGCCGCCAAGGCGTACACGAACAGCGCGACGCTGGCGAGTTGCGCCAGTTCCGGCGTGGTCTCGTGGCCCAGCTGCAGCAGACCGAGCGAGGCGATCAGGGCCAGCAGAGCCCCGTCGGCAATGGCCCGCGCATAGTCGGTCGGGCTGGCTTCGCCGCCGAAAGCGAAAGGCAGCGGCTGGGCGGCCTCGGTGCGGGCGAGGTGGTACGCGGCGTACCAGGTCAGCACCAGCACCACGACCAGCAGCAGCGCAAAGGGAATGCGCGCCGCGACCGCGGGGTCGACCCACGGGTCGAGCAGCTTGATGAACGCGGCGCCGAGCCAGTACGGCAACAGTGCCGCGTCGGCCGGCAAGCCACCCACTGTCGGCGCCAGCCAAGGCGTGCGGCCGGTGGCGATGCCCACCATGTAGCCGAATGCCGTGATGTCGGCGCTCTTCCAAGGGTCGCGGCCGAACAGGCCGGGCAACACATAGGCGGCGCAGAACAGGAGCAAGACCAGGCGGGGCATGGCCTGCGCAGCGCGCTGGGTGACGAGGGCAGGGTTCGGTGAGTTCAACGCAGGGCTCGGGAATCAGCCGCGAATGATGCAGCAACTCGGATGTGTCGTCCGCTGTGAACGAAGCGGGCAACAAAAAAGGCAGCCTCGGCTGCCTTCTTCGGGGGTGCGGAACACCTTACTTCTTGGTGCTCAGGTGCGCAAACTTGTTGCGGAACTTCTCGACGCGGCCGCCCAGCGAGTCCACGCTCTTCTGCGTGCCGGTGTAGAACGGGTGCGATTCGCTGGTGGTTTCGAGCTTGAACAGCGGCAGTTCGCGGCCGTCGTCCATCTTGACCGTTTCCTTGCTCGTGGCGCACGAGCGGGTCACGAACTTGAAACCGTTGGACAGGTCCACGAAACACACTTCGCGGTACGTGGGGTGAATGCCTTCTTTCATGCGAACCTCGCTGATGTTGCCTGGGCGACTTGGTCGCCGTCGTTACGGAAGCCACACCGAACCATTCGGTGCACTTTCCGTCAAGCGGAAAACCAAGGATTATAGCCCGAGCGGTGTCGATCAACCGCCGCGCCGCATCATGTCGAAGAAGTCGTGGTTGTTCTTGGTCGACTTCATCTTGTCGAGAATGAATTCCATCGCCTCGATCTCATCCATCGGGTAAAGCAGTTTGCGCAGGATCCAGGTCTTTTGCAGGATTTCGGGCTTGAGCAGCAATTCTTCGCGGCGTGTGCCCGACTTGTTCAGCAGGATCGACGGGTAGACCCGCTTCTCCGACATGCGGCGGTCGAGGTGGATCTCGCAGTTGCCGGTGCCCTTGAATTCTTCGTAGATCACTTCGTCCATGCGGCTGCCCGTGTCGACCAGCGCCGTGCCGATGATCGTCAGCGAGCCGCCTTCTTCGACATTGCGTGCTGCACCGAAGAAACGCTTCGGGCGCTGCAGCGCATTCGAGTCCATGCCGCCGGTCAGCACCTTGCCCGACGACGGCAACACATTGTTGTAGGCCCGGGCCAGGCGCGTGATCGAGTCGAGCAGGATCACCACGTCCTTTTTCATCTCGACCAGGCGCTTGGCGCGCTCGATCACCATCTCGGCCACCTGCACGTGGCGCGCGGCGGGCTCGTCGAAGGTGGAACTGATCACTTCGCCGCGCACGGTGCGCTGCATTTCTGTCACCTCTTCCGGCCGCTCGTCGACGAGCAGCACGATCAGGTAAACCTCGGGGTAGTTGGCGACGATCGCGTGCGCCAGGTTCTGCATCATCACGGTCTTGCCGCTCTTCGGCGCCGAGACAAGCAGGGCGCGCTGGCCCTTACCGAGCGGCGCGATCAGGTCGATGATGCGGCTGGTGATGTTCTCGTCGGACTTGGTTTCGCGCTCGAGCTTGAACTGCTCTTTCGGGAACAGCGGCGTCAAGTTCTCGAACATGATCTTGTGCTTGCTCTCCTCGGGCGTCACGCCGTTCACGCGGTCGACCTTCACCAGCGCGAAATAACGTTCGCCGTCTTTCGGCACCCGCACTTCGCCCTCGATCGCGTCGCCGGTGTGCAGGTTGAAGCGCCGGATCTGGCTCGGGCTCAGGTAGATGTCGTCGGTCGACGCCATGTAGCTCGCGTCGGGCGAGCGCAAGAAGCCGAAACCGTCGGGCAGCACTTCGAGCACGCCGTCGCCGAAGACCTGCTCGCCGGCCTTGGCGCGCTTTTTCATGATCGCGAACATCAGCTCCTGCTTGCGCATGCGGGCGACGTTTTCGATCTCGAGTGCCTCGCCCATCGTGATGAGCTCGGAGACGTGGATCAGCTTCAGTTCTGAAAGATGCATGGGCGGACACCCTGGGTGAATGCTGGCAACCCGCTGCAGAGGGCAGGGTCAGCCTGGAGAGCGGCCTGCGAAGCAAGCCGGGTACGGGAAGGCGCAGTGCGCGACGAACGAAAACTGGAGTGGGGGTGCCGAAAACACGCGCCGCCGGGTGGGGCGTTGACACTGCTACGCTGTTTCAGCGGCTCGTGTCGTGCGGTGGGGGCAAATCTCTTGCGGCAGAAGCCGGGTGCTGGGTAAGCGCCGGATTCTGCTGCGGTTGACGCAGATTATAGATGACCGTCGAGGAACGCGGTCAACTGGGCTTTGGACAAGGCGCCGACCTTGGTTGCGGCGAGCTGGCCGTCCTTGAACAACATCAGTGTCGGAATGCCACGAATGCCGAACTTGGCCGGCACTTCGCGGTTCTCATCGACGTTCATCTTGGCGATCTTCAGTCGGCCGTCGTAGTCCTTGGAGACTTCGTCGAGGATTGGCGCAATCATCTTGCACGGGCCGCACCATTCGGCCCAGTAGTCCACCAGCACGGGTTTGTCGGCTTTCAGCACGTCGGCGTCGAACGACGCGTCGGAAGTGTGTTTGATCAGTTCGCTGCTCATTGATTGTCCTCAGGCAAGCACCGCATGAAGTGGGTGGCAAGGCACAATGATTCTGACACAAAGCCCCAACCCCCGTGGCGCGCGGCGCTGCCTTCCTGCCTATGGCAACCATAGCCCGCGCGGCTCTTGAAAACACGGCGAGTGATCCTTGGCCCTGGGCCCGGATCGCGTCACTGGTCGCCGATTGGGCACAGGCTCACTCGGTCGAACTGCGCGACACCGTGGTCCTGCTGCCGTTCGCCCAGTTGCTGCCGCTGGCGCGCAACGCGTTCGCCCGGGCCGGTGGCTGGAGCCCGCGCATCGAGACAACACGCACGCTGGCCGCCAGTCTCGGGCCGGCTGCGCCGGGCGAGCGTGGGCAGATCACGTTCGACGCTGCGGTCGACGCGCTCACGGCCGCGCAACTGCTGCGCTCGCAGGCATGGGGCGCGGCCTGGGCCGGCCGCGATCCGCGGGGTTTCGAGCAGGCCGTCGATCAGGTGGTGGCCACTGGCCACGAGATGGCGCGCGCCGCTGCCGCTGTGCCGCCGCTGGAGCGGCCGGCGCACTGGGCGTCTGCGCGCGAACTGCTGACACCGATCGCCGGCCCCGGCGCAAGCGCACGTCTGCTCGCGCGGGTCGCACTGGAGTGGGCCAGCCTCACGCCTGCGCCCGTCACCGATCGCCTGTTTGCGCTCCGGCCTGCTGCGTGGATCGTGGTCCAGGCCGGTAGCCCGGACCCGCTTTCTGCGCGCCTGCAAAACGATGCGCTCGCACCCTGTCTGCTGATCGACTGCGACCCGGCCGATGAGCAGCCGTTCGGCCTGCTGGACGCCGCCTCTGCGCCAGCGCTGGCAGTCTGCGACAGCTTCGAAGACGAAGCCCGCTGCGCAGCGTCGCAAGTGCTCGAACACCTGCGGCGGGGCGAGCAGCCCGTCGCCTTGATCGCGCAAGACCGTGTTCTGGTGCGGCGCGTGCGCGCCTTGCTCGACCGCCAGCGCGTGAGCCTGCTCGACGAGACCGGCTGGAAATTGTCGACGACACGCGCGGCGGCGCAGGTCATGGCCTTGCTCATGGCCGCGCGTGCCGACGCGCGCATCGATCCCCTGTTCGATTGGCTGCGCAGCGGCACGCTCTGGTCGGCGCCGGTGCAGGCCGATGCGGTGGCGGCGCTGGAGTCGGCGTGCCGCAAACAGCATGTCACCAGCATCGCCGCGCTGAGCCATACCGAGTTCGCGGAACCGGCTGCGCGCGTGTGGGCTGGCGCCAGCGCGGTGCTGATTGCGCTGGCGTCGAGCGCTCGCCAGCCGCTGCATGCCTGGCTGGCGGCGCTCGGCATCGCGCTGCAGCGATGCGGTTCCTTGCCCTTGCTCGCTGCCGACGAGGCCGGGCGCCAGGTGCTGGTCGCGCTGCGTCTCGACGCGGCCCGCGCCAGTGCCGGCACCTGGGTTTCGACCGCGAACGGGTTCGCGATGTCGTTTGCCGAGTTCAGCGCCTGGGTCGATCGGGTGCTGGAGCAAGAGACCTTCCTGCCGGTCGCTGCCGGCAACGCGCAGGTCGTCATCACGCCGCTGGTGCGCGCGATGCTGCGGCCGTTCGCCGCGATCGTCTTTCCGGGCGCCAACGACAAACACCTCGGCGCACGCGCCGCGCCGCACGCGCTGCTGGCCGACACGCTGTTGGCCGCGCTCGGCTTGCCCGACGCGGCACAACGCCGCCGCGCCGAGTTGCTCGCGTTCGGCCAGTGCCTGCGGGCGCCGCGAGTCACCTTCCTGCGGCGCCTCGCCGACGGCACCGAGCCGCTCGCGGCGAGCCCGCTGCTGGAGCGTCTCGCGCTGGCGCTCGCAACGAGCGGCCGCGCGCTGTCGGCCTGGGTCGACCCGGGCCACGACGTGGCGATCGCGGCCACACCGATCCACCGCAGCGCACCGAGTGCCGCGAGCCTGCTGCCCGAGCGTTTGTCGGCCAGTGCCTGCGAGGCCTTGCGCGCCTGCCCGTACCGCTTCTTCGCACTCAACCTGCTGCGTTTGCGCGAAGAAGACGAGCTCGACACCGAAGTCGAGAAGCGCGACTACGGCAACTGGCTGCACCAGGTGCTGCACGCTTTTCATCTCGGCCGCACCGAAGCTTCCGCGCCTGCCGATGAACTGGCTCGGCTGCACGCCGTGGCCGCCACGAGCCAGGCCGAACAAGGGCTCGACGCCGCCGAGTTCCTGCCGTTCGCTGCTTCGTTCGCGGCCTTCGCGCCGCGTTATGTGGCGTGGCTGCACGCGCGCGACGCCGAGGGCGCGCGCTGGCTGCGCGGCGAAGAGTCGATCAGCATCGCGCCGCCGGAACTCGCCGGCCTGACGCTCTACGGCATCCTCGACCGCGTCGATGCGGTGCACAGCGCCTGTGGTGAAGCGATACAACTGATCGACTACAAGACCGGCCATGTCAGCGGCCTCAAGGCCCGGGTCAGCGAGCCGCTCGAAGACACGCAGCTCGCGTTCTACGCCGCGCTCGCCGGTGCCGACAACCCGCTGCCGCTGAAGGCGATCTACCTGGCCGTCGATGGCAGCAAAAGCATCGACGAGGTCGAGCACAAAAACGTGGCGGTGAGCGCCGCAGCGCTGGTACGCGGCCTGGCCTTCGACCTGGCGCGCGTGCGCGCCGGGGCCGGCCTGCCGGCGCTCGGTGAGGGCGCGACCTGCGACTTCTGTGCCGCGCGCGGCCTGTGCCGGCGCGACCATTGGTCGGCGCCAGGTCAGGGCACATGAGCAGCCCGGCACCGGCCTACCAGGCCGACGGGGCACCCGTCGCCCGAGACCGGTTCTATGCACTCGCCTGCGACCCGCAGCGCAGCGTGGTCGTCGAGGCCTGCGCCGGCGCCGGCAAGACCTGGATGCTCGTGTCGCGCATGCTGCGTGCGCTGCTCGAAGGGGCGCAGCCGCACGAGATTCTGGCGATCACTTTCACGCGCAAGGCTGCCGGCGAAATGCGCCAGCGCCTGAACGATTGGCTGCGTGAGTTTGCCGACCCCGCCACCTCGCACGACGTGCGCGTGCAAGCGCTCGTCGATCGCGGCGTGCCCGAGCCCCGAGCCGAAGAACTCGCGCCCTCGCTCGCAGGTCTGCACGAGCGTTTGCTCGCGAGCGGCCGGCCGGTCGAGATCAGGACCTTTCACGCCTGGTTTTCGCAACTGCTGCGCGCCGCGCCGCTGGAGCTGCTGGCCGAGCTCGGGCTGCAGCCCGACATGGCGCTGATCGAAGACATCGAAGACCACCGCAGCGAAGTGTTCCGGCGCTTCCACGCCGCGATCCTGCGCGACCCGGGCTTGCGGGCCGACCACCAGACACTGGTCGCGCAGCGTGGTCGCAGCCAGGTGCGAAAGTGGTTCGAGGCGGCTTGGGCGAAACGGGTCGAGTTCGAGTTGACCGATGCCGCCGGCGTGCTCGAAGACAGCGTTGAGCCGGTCGTCGAATCCGGCTCAGGCCACCCGGCGCAGGTGCTGCAGACCCTGCCGTGGCGCGAGTCCTTGCGCGAGCTCGCCTCGGCCCTCGGCCTGGGCACCGCCAAGGCGCAGGAAGCGGCCACCGGCCTCGTGATGGCCTTGCGTGCAGACACGGCGCAGGCGATGTTCGAGGCCGCCTGGTCGGCGCTTTTCACAGATGCCGGCACGCCGCGCAAACAGCTCGGCAAGATCGCGTCGATCGCTGCCGTGCAGAACGAGCTCGAAGCCCTAGACCAAAAAATTCGCCAGCACGAAGCGCACGAAGAACACCGGCGCATGGTGCGTTTGGTGCGCGTGCTGCTGGCCGAG